>JAATFJ010000206.1 GCA_015655255.1 Actinomycetales bacterium
CCTGCTTCCCGTGAGACCGGCGTCGGAACTCATCGAGGAACTGCGTACGGCACTGCCGGAGCAGCCGATCTCCCGCAGGCGTCGACTGAAGGCCGAGTGGGGCTTCACCGATCTGGAGTTCCAGGATGTCCGCAACGGCGGCCTCCTCGACGAGGTGGCGGCGACGATCTCCGCGGGAACGACACCCGCCGCCGCACGCAAATGGTGGACGGGGGAGATCACCCGCATCGCGAACAGCCAGGACGCCGAGGCCGCGAGCCTCGTAAGCCCGGAGAACGTCGCTGCCCTGCAGAAGCTCGTCGACGAGGGGACCCTCACCGATAAGCTCGCCCGTCAGGTCCTCGACGGCGTTATCGCCGGAGAGGGCACCCCCCAGGAAGTCGTCGATGCCCGCGGGCTCGCGGTCGTCTCCGACGACGGTGCGCTCATCGCTGCGATCGATGAGGCCCTGGCCGCGCAGCCCGATGTGCTCGCGAAGATCCAGGACGGCAAGGTGCAGGCCGCCGGTGCCATCATCGGTGCCGTCATGAAGGCCATGAAGGGGCAGGCGGACGCCGCGCGCGTCCGTGAGCTCATCCTGGAGCGCGCCGCGCAATAGCCTATTCGCCGATGTCGGTGGCCTCCGTAAGAATGGAGGCATGGGGCGCGGCGATGGACGAGGACGGACGGTCTCTCCCGAGGGAGCGGACGACCGTGGCACGCGCATCCTGCACGTCGACATGGACGCGTTCTACGCGGCCGTCGAGGTGCTCGACGATCCATCGCTGCGCGGTCTCCCACTCATCATCGGCGCGCCGGAGGGACGTTCCGTCGTCTCCAGCGCCTCCTATGAGGCGCGGCGCTTCGGCGTGCGCGCGGCGATGCCCGTCTCGCAGGCCGTGCGTCTGTGTCCCACCGCCAAGATCGTGCCGCCGCATTTTCTCCGCTACCGGGAGGTGTCCCGGCAGGTGATGGCGATCTTCGAGTCGATCACGCCGCTCGTCGAGCCGCTGTCGGTGGATGAGGCCTTCCTCGATGTGTCCGGGGTGCGGCGCCTATGGGGGAGTCCCGCGACGATCGCCGCACTCGTGCGGCGGCGGGTCCTCGACGAGGTGGGCATCACGTGCAGCGTTGGCGTGGCGGCGACCAAGCACGTCGCGAAGATGGCCTCGACGCTCGCGAAACCGGACGGTATGCTCGTCGTCGCGGAGGCGGACACCGTCGACTTCCTCACGCCGCGCTCGGTGCGCACGATGTGGGGTGTGGGGCCGAAGGCTGCCGAGACGCTGGAATCGCGGGGCATCCGCACCATCGGCGATATCGCGGAGGCGCCGCAGGAGACGCTGACGCGCGCGGTGGGACAGGCGCTGGGTCAGCGCATTGCCCAACTGGCCCGCGGAGAAGACGCACGCGTCGTGGAAACGGAGCGGATCGAGAAGAGCGTAGGGCACGAGGAGACCTTCGAGATCGACATCCTCGACAGAGACTTCCTCAGTGCAGAGCTCCTCCGGCTCGCCGACCGTGTGGCCGCGCGGCTGCGCCGGGCGCACTGGGAGGCGGGAGGCGTGGCGATCAAAATTCGCTTCGACGACTTCACGACGGTGAACCGTTCGCAAACCCTGCCGGAGACGACGGACGTCGGCCAGCGGATCGGCACGGCGGCGCAGGCGCTCTTCGCGCAGATCGACCGTCGCGACCCCGTGCGCCTCGTCGGTGTGCGGGCGGAACGGCTCGTCCCCGCGGGTGGTGGGGGCATCGCCCTGTGGGACGATGATGAGCACTGGCGGAAACTCGAGACCGCGCTCGACAGTGCGCGGGAGAGATTCGGCGGAGCGACCATCGGCAGGGCCCGACACATCGGCCGGGGTGAGGGGCGGGGAGCGGCGTCCCATCCGAAGGCCCACGGCGCGGAGTGAGCGCGCCGAGCCGCCGAGATGCCTCACGGAGGAATGCCCGCGAAAGGTCGCTATCCGGTGAGGAGAACGTGGGATAGCGTGGACCCATGCCGAACATCGCACTGGATCTGGGAAAGAACGCGGCCTCTTTCGGCGTGAAGAGCGCCTATGGCGAACCGCAGGATGTTGACGGGGTGCACATCACGCCTGTCGCACTCACGGTCTCCGGCTTCGGCGGGGGATCGTCCGAGGGAAGCGAAGGCGGCGTGGGCGGCGGCTGGGCGATTCCGCTCGGGGTCTACGTGCGTCGCGAGGAGGGGCTGCGCTTCGAGCCGAATATCGTCTCCCTGCTCGCCGTCGGGATTCCCTTCGTATGGGTGGCGGGACGCGCTCTCTCTCGTATCATCCGTGCCCTCAAGAAGTAGCGAGGACGTCGCAGAGGCTCTGCGGAGCGCCGCGCAGCTCGTCATCGAGGCCGTCGTCGATGGGGGCTCGCCGCACCCCGTCGTGCTCATCGAAGGCCGAAGCGGCGCGGGGAAGAGCACCCTCGCGCGACTGGTCGAGGAGCGCTGGCCGCTCCCCGGAGGGGTGCAGCGCATCGCGCTCGATTCTCTCTACCCCGGATGGGATGGTTTGGACGCGGGGGTGCGCGCGGCGATCCGCCATGTGCTCGGGCCCCATGCGCGCGGCGAGCACACCGCGTGGCGGCGCTGGGACTGGACCCGCGACGAGGAGGCGGAGAGCCATCCCGTCGCTCCTTCCGAATCCGTGATCCTGGAGGGGGCCGGGGCGCTGACCCCGGAGACGGCGCGTCTCGCGGAGGTGCTCGTCTGGGTGGAGGCTCCGGACGCGGTTCGCAAGCGCCGGGCGCTCGATCGCGACGGCGACGCCTTCCGTCCGTACTGGGAGCGCTGGGCGGCGCAGGAGGAACGCCATATCGCGCGGGACGATCCCTGTGGTCTCGCGGGCGTCACGGTGGCGATCCCCTAGAGGCTCGTCGGGCTCGGGGAGGTGCTTGTCGGAGACTGATGATAGGAAATCGCTTGCTCCCGCACTGCTTACGGCGAGGTGTGCGCGACACGTTGGTATCACGGCCCGCACAGGAGCGCGCTCCTCCTTTCGGAGGGGCACTCCTCGATGGGGCCGCGCCGACGGGACGATCCGTCTGAGCCTCCCGCCCACGAGCCACGCGAAAGGTGACACGTGATCTCCGCTGCGATGTCGTCAACCCGAGAGAGAACCACGTCCCGCGCACCCTCCGCGGGACTCCGTTACGTCTTCCCGCTGCTCGTCGGGAAGCTCGCCCGTCGTGCCACCCGACTGCGCGGCGGAGGATCCGCCTACCCCGGCTATCTCGTCAACAGGATGTCTCCGACCCTGCTCCCCGCACTGGCCGGTGCCTTCCCCGACGGCGTGATCTTCGTCCTCGGCTCCAACGGCAAGACGACAACGACGCACATGCTGAGCGAGGTGCTGCGCGCGCACGGCAAGATGGTCTTCACGAATCCCACCGGCGCCAACCTCCCCCAGGGGGTGACGAGCGCGCTTCTCGCGGAGGCGGACCTCATCGGGCGCGTCAAGGCGGATGTCGCCGTGCTCGAGGTGGACGAAGCCTACGTCACCGAGCTGGCCGACCTCCTCTCGCCCACGGTTATCCTGTCGCTGAACGTGCAGATCGACCAGCTGTACCGCTTCTACGAGACCGAGCGCGTCGCGGACATGATGCTCCGGGCATCCACGCGGGCGGCCGAGTGCGTCGTGGTGAACCGCGACGATCCCTACCTCAGCAAGATCGACGAGTCGACACTGCGTGCGGAGCCGCTGTTCTTCGGAGTGGCGCCGGAACTGGTGGCTGCGTCGTCGCACGGGCTCGCCCACGCGAGCGATACCCGCAGCGGCCACCCAGGCAGCATCCCGCATCCGGCCTATGCCGAGGTGCAGGAGGCGCGGGGACGCGACGTCGTCGTCCGGGTCGGGGATGACGACGTCCCGCTCACGCTTCCCGCCCGCGGTCTGCACTACGCGGCGGATGCGGCCGCAGCCCTCGCGGTCGCCTCACGCGTCCTCGGGTCGCGATTCTCGCCGGACCGGGCTGCGAGCGGATTCGCCCGCATGGCGCCGGCGTACGGCCGGGGCGAGGTGCTGCCGTTGCGCGGCGATTCTCGTGGTGAGCAGGTCGAGTTCGTGATGTTCAAGAACGGCCCCAGTCTGCAGATGAACCTCGATGCCTTCGAGGACGCCCCGGAGCGCGTTCTCCTCGCGATCGACGAAGGCACTCCCGACGTCTCCTGGCTGTACGACGTGGACGTCGCCGTTCTCCCCAGGGTCGATGTCGTCTCGGGGACGAAGGCGTATCAACTCGCGCTCCGGCTGGAGCACGCTGGTGTCGAGATCGGAGTCATAGAGCCCGAGCTGACGAAGGCCGTGGCCCTCATGCGGGGACTCCCGGAGACGCGGTCGGGACGGCAGATATGGCTCGTCAACTACGAGCTGATGATGATCGGACGCAGGCTCCTGGGCTGCGGTGACAAGGAGGTGGCGCGACGATGACTGCGACCGTGCGCATCGTGCAGCTGTATCCGGACGAGCTCGGAGTGACCGGTGACCGCGGGAACGTCCGCACGCTGGCCACCCGTCTCGAACGCAGCGGGATCTCGGCCGAGGTGATCCCGGTGGGGGGCGGCTCGGCGCTTCCCCCCGATGCCGACGTCATCGTCGCGGGCAACGGTCCGCTCTCCGCCATGCGTAGCGTCGTCGACGATCTCCGCGCCCGCGCGGACGGGATCCGTGCGGCCGTCGCCGATGGGGTCCCGCTCTTCACCGTCGGGGGATCGGCCGAGCTCTTCAGCACCGGCGTGACCCTCCTGGACGGCGGCTTCCTGGAGGGGATCGGCGTCTTCCCCTTCTCCGTCCTGCGCACGCGCGAACGGCGTGTCGGATACCTCGTCGTCTCGACGCCGTTCGGGCAGCTGGTCGGGTTCGAGGACTTCGCCTCGGAGTGGGTGCTGGCCCCCGGTGCAGAAGCGGTCGGCGTCGTGCAGCACGGCAAGGGCAGCTTCGCGACCGAGGAGGGTGCGGGCGAGATCGTCCGTATCGGCGCCGCGTACGCCACCAATCTCCAGGGCCCCGTCCTCCCGCTCAATCCGGTCTGGGCCGATGTCCTGATCTCCGCGGCGACGAGTCGTCGCGGGATCGCCTGGAGCCCGGGGGACGGGGTGGAGCGCCTCGACCACTACGCCGCGCAGGCGCGGAGCGTCATCGAGGGGGCCGTGCGCGACCACCGCTTCAGCGCGATGAGCGTGTGAAGTGACCCCGGCGCGCCGTCAGTCGAGGGAGTCCGCCACGCCGATGAGACCGTCGAGCCGATAGCCCAGCCAGTCGTACACACCAAAACGCGGGTCCTCCGGGTCGTGCTCGTCGGCGGAATCGATGCCGAGACGGGAGGCGATGACGAGGCGGAGAGCGGTGAGGGTCCGCAGCCAGGGATCGAGGTCCTCCTCCGCGATGACGAGATCCCTGGGCAGGAGCGTGTCATCCTCATCGGTGTCGTCGTCGAGGAAAGGGACGAGCCCCCTGCGGACGACGAGGACGTCCGCGAGCCTGTGATCGAGGAGATCGTCGCGCGTCGCGCGCGCGAACTCCGCTGTGGCCTCGACGTCGTCCGGATAGGCGTCGGGCGTGAGCCTCCGCAGTGCGGGGTCGCCCGCTCCGCGGGATCTCGACAGCAGCTCGGCGAACTCGTCGGCGAGCCGGGCAAGGTGGACGCCTTCGAGCCTGGCGAGGGGGAGCAGGATCGTTCTCCTGGTCACTGCGGGGCCTTTCTCACGGTGGCCCAGAGGCCGTAGTCGTGCATCGCCTGCGCGTGCATCTCCATCGTCTCGCGCGGTCCCTCCGCGACGATGGCGTGACCGTCGTTGTGGATGGACAGCATGAGGCGCGTCGACCGCTTCTCGCTGTAGCCGAAGTACGTGCGGAAGACCCGGACGACATAGCGCATCAGATTGACGGGATCGTCCCAGACGACGACCTGCCAGGGGCGGCCCGGTTCCTCGATGGCATCCGTGAGATCGTCGACGTCGGGAGCGAGGAGCGGCGTGCTCATGCCCACCCCCATTCGTGCAGTTGCTCGTCATCGATGCCGTAGAAGTGCGCGATCTCGTGGACGAGGGTCGTATGGACCTCGTCGCGGAGCTCCTCCTCGGTGTCGCACTGGTCGAGGTGCGGTTCTCGGTACACGATGATGCGGTCGGGAAGCTCTCCGAGGCCGTACTGGGTCCGCTCGGTGAGCGCGAGCCCGTCGTACAGCCCGAGGAGGTCGAGACTCCCGTCCTCCGGCCTGTCCTCGACCACGAAGATCACGTTCTCCAGGCCGTCGACCATCTCGTCGGGCAGTCGATCGAGTTCGTCGACGACGAGAAGCTCGAAGGTCTCCGCGTCCATGTCCATCGTGTGACAGCCTACTTCGCGGCGCGCATCAGAAAGTGTTGCTCAGCTGCCCGCCGTGCCCTCTCGGAATCGGCTGCGGCTTCGAGACACGGTGAAAGGGGTCCGCAGCGCACTGCGACGCACGACCGCTGCGATGCGGAAGAAGAGGGCGCCTGCGCGCCCTCTTCGGGAAACACCGCAGGGATAAAGCTGTATGGGGTGGCTGACGGGGCTTGAACCCGCGACCCCCGCGACCACAACGCGGTGCTCTACCAACTGAGCTACAGCCACCATGCGCCCGGATGACCGGGCAACCCCACGATTCTATTACAACTCGGAGGCGAAGTCCGACACGATGCGCTCTGAGAGCGTCGTTACCTCTTCGCTGGTCGGTCCCGGCTCGGAGATGAAGACCGCTTCTCGGTAGTAACGGAGCTCGCGGATGGACTCAAGGATGTCGGCGAGCGCACGGTGTCCGCCGTCTTTGGAGGGAGCGTGGAAGAACACCCGGGGGAACCAGCGACGGGAGAGCTCCTTGATGCTGGAGACGTCGACGTTGCGGTAGTGCAGCCAGTGATCGACCTGCGGCATGTACTTGGCGAGGAACATGCGGTCGGTGCCGATTGTGTTTCCCGCGAGGGGGGCCTTTCCTTCCACGGGGACGAACCGGCGGATGTAGGCGAGGGTCTGCGCTTCCGCCTCTGCGAGGGAAACGCCCTGAGGGATCTCGGTGATGAGACCCGAGGTCGTGTGCATCTTCGTGACGAAGTCGTTCATGTGCGTGAGAGCGGCATCGCTGGGCTTGATGACGATCTGGAAACCCGGGTCTAGCACTTTCAGCTCGAAATCGGTGACCACCACGGCGATTTCGACGAGCTCGTCGATGGCGAGATCGAGCCCCGTCATCTCGCAGTCGATCCAGACGAGGCGATCATTTTCCGACGCATTTACCATTACTCAATCCTAGCGAGGGGCGGCGACATCGCCGCGGCGCGGTAACGTAGTGCTGATCGCCTTCGTAGCTCAGTGGAAGAGCAGCGGCCTTCTAATCCGCCGGTCGCAGGTTCGAATCCTGCCGGGGGCACAAGTATCGTCTGGGACAACGCCCTTAGCTGTACCGCAGTGTCTGCACGGCATCGTCCGCGCGCCAGAACTCACCCACGAGCCGAAACGTGCCCGTCGCGAGGTGCAGGCGCTCGGCGCGGTAGCGCAGGCCTAGTGCGTCGGCGATGATGCGGAGGTGGCCGAGAACTCGTCCCGCGCGGTCCTGGACGCGCCAGAGATCATCGGCGGCCCGCACGAGGGACTCGTGGGGTGAGGCGAGGTGAGGCGTCGCGAGAGGGGCGACGGCCGGGGGAATGGTGAGCGGGGTCATGGTGTTCTCCTTTCTGACTCGAACATACGATCGACCACGGACATCGGCCCGCGCGCGTGCCAGGCCGCGTAACGTGGGCGAAGAGGAAAGGACTCACTCGTGGAGACATTTGTGTTGGCAGGCGGATGCTTCTGGTGCCTGGACGCGGCGTACCGCCCCCTGCGCGGGGTGAGTTCCGTCGTCTCCGGCTACACGGGGGGATCCGTCGCGAATCCCAGCTATGAACTCGTCTGCACGGGAACCACGGGTCACGCCGAGGCCGTCGCCGTCACCTTCGATCCAGACGTGATCCCCGGTGACGTCATTCTCGATGCCTTCTTCACGATGCACGATCCTCGTCAGCTCAATCGTCAGGGCAATGACATCGGCACGCAGTATCGCAGCGCCATGTTCCCCGCCGATGCCGAACAGGAGAAGGTCTTCGCTGCCGCGCGCGAGCGGGCAGCGGAGATCTGGGGAAGCGCACCCGTGACGACTATGGAGCCGCTGCGCGAGTTCTATCCTGCCGAGGACTACCACCAGGACTTCTTCGCGAAGAACCCCACGCAGGGTTACTGCCTGGCCGTTGCCGTCCCCAAGGTGAACAAGGTGCGGGCGCACTTCGCCGAGTACCTGGTCTGAGTCTTCCTGCACATTTCTGAATATCGGGTTTCTTCTCCCCAAGGGCTGTTTTCCCCGGCACGTTGCGGGGTTTCCCCGCATTCTGGAGCGAGCCGGGTACGCCCCGGAACATCCAAGAGGAGAACGAGATGAATGACACTGTGACGATTTTGGGACGCGTGGGCAACGACCCCGTGCAGAGCGAGACGACCGCGGGCGTGCCCGTGTCGAACTTCCGGGTGGCGAGTCCGCAGCGCCGTTTCGACGCGAAGACGCAGACCTGGAAGGACATCGGTACGAACTGGTATTCGGTCGCCGCATTCCGTCAGCTGGCAGAGCATGTCAAGGCTTCGCTGCACTCCGGTGATGCGGTGATCGTCACGGGTCGGCTGAAGGTCCGCGACTGGGAGGCGAACGGGCGCAGGGGAACGAGTATGGACATCGAGGCGGAGGCGATCGGTCACGATCTGCGCTGGGGGAGCAGCGCATTCGCGCGGGCGGTGAGCCGGTCTGCGTCTGCGTCGTCACCAAGTGTGGATTCGGCGGATGCGGTCGCTGCGGAAGCCGGGCACGGTCCGGATGAGAGCGACGACGACGGCTTCGCACTGGATCCGCGCTCGGGTGAGCTCGTGTCCACAGCCTCCGCCGGTGTCTGGAACGAGAGCGACGCCTGAGGTCTGCGTACAATCGGATCGTGCTCTTCCGTCGAGATATCCCCGTCGGTCTCCTGCGCAGATCGGCCATGGGCGTTCTTGCGGTGGTTGTCGCCGTGACGCTCGCGGCGTGCACGGCGGAGGAAGCCGCTCCCTCCGCCTCGCCGTCGGCGTCGTCCGATGCGGAGACGACGGCGCCGGTGGAGCCTGCGGCACCGAGCTATCACCCAGACGGAACAGCGGAGGACAACCTGCCGATCTTCACAGCGGTCACCGATCAGGTCTGGGCGACGGAACAGCGCGCGGAAGGTCGTGCCTACATCGATGCGCTCGTCGCCGCGGGATTCGATCGTTCGCAGATGCAGGTCACCGAAGATCTCTCGACCGTGGGGAACCCGGCGGAGAGCCTGCAGTTCTCCGTGCGGTGGGGCGACAGCGAATGCCTCATCGGTCAGGTGGGGCCGTCTACGGGGGATCCGGTGACCGCCGTCATGGACCAGCTCTCCGAGGGACGATGCCTCATCGGGACCACGCGCCCCATCGATTGGTGACGAGAGCACCCCACCGCGAAGAACTCGGAGAACG
>JAATFJ010000247.1 GCA_015655255.1 Actinomycetales bacterium
CCCCCAGCGTAGCGCTCGAGTCAGAGAGCCGCGACTGGCACAAGGGGGATGTCGACCACGACGCCGCGGGCCTCTCGCTGCACGCCTCGCACGTCGCACGGAAGGGCACGGACGTCACCCTCATCGGTCACGGGGCGATGGTCACGACCCTTCTGCAGGCCGCCGCGCTCGCGGAGGGGGAGGGGATCAGCTGCGAGGTCGTCGACCTCCGCTCGCTCTCGCCCATCGACTACGGGCCGATCCTCGACTCCGCGCGCAAGACCGGCCGCGTCGTCTACGCGCAGGAGGCGCCCGGCTTCGTGAGCCTCGGCAGCGAGGTCGCCGCGACGATCACCGAGCGCGCTTTCTACGGCCTGGAGGCGCCCGTGCTGCGCGTCTCCGGCTTCGACACCCCCTTCCCCCCGGCGAAGCTCGAAGACGTCTATCTCCCCGACGCGGACCGCGTCCTTGAGGCCGTCGACCGCTCCCTCGCCTACTGAGCACTTTCCTCCGCAGAAAGGACAACCGATGAGCACGCAGAACTTCGCACTCCCCGATGTGGGAGAGGGGCTCACCGAGGCCGAGCTCGTCTCGTGGCGCGTCGCCCCCGGCGACACGGTCGCCGTCAACGACGTCCTGTGCGAGATCGAGACGGCCAAGTCGCTCGTCGAACTGCCCTCGCCCTTCGCAGGCACGGTCGGCGCGCTGCTCGTCGAGGAGGGAGTGACCGTCGATGTGGGTGCTCCCCTCATCAGCTTCGTCACCGCGGAGGGCGAGGCTCCTGGGGCGGCGCCCGCCCCCGCCGCGGAGGAGGGCGACGGCTCCGTGCTTGTGGGCTATGGCTCGGGTTCCGGCGCCGTCTCCCGCCGCCGCGCCCCCGCGGAGCGGCCCGTGCGCTCCTCCGCGGGCGTTATCGCCAAGCCGCCCATCCGCAAGCTCGCGAAGGACCTCGGCGTCGATCTCGCCGAGGTTGCGCCGACCGGCGCGGACGGCGAGGTCACGCGCGAGGACGTCATGAAGCACGCCTCCCAGGCCAGTGTCTTCCGCAACATCGAGACGCCGGAATGGGGGGCTGTCCGCGAGGAGACCCGTCCCGCACCCCAGACTGCGCCCGTCGGTCTCGCCCGGGGCATTTCGCCCGTCGTCTCCGACCCAGAGCGCAGCGAGTCGATCCCTGTCAAGGGTGTGCGCAAGGTCACCGCGGCGGGCATGGTGCAGAGCGCCTACTCCGCCCCGCATGTGACGGTGTGGAAGGACGTGGACGCGACGCGGACGATGGAGCTCGTCAAGCGCCTCAAGGCCTCGACCGACTTCACCGATGTCCGCGTCTCTCCGCTGCTCATCATGGCGCGCGCCGTGATCTGGGCCGTGCGTCGCACCCCCATGGTCAACGCTGCCTGGGTGGACACTGCCGACGGCGCGGAGATCTCCGTGCGCCACTACGTGAACCTCGGCATCGCAGCCGCCACGCCGCGCGGCCTGCTCGTGCCGAACATCAAGGACGCCCAGAATCTCGGCATGCGCGATCTCGCGCGCTCCCTCAACCGCCTCACCGTCACGGCCCGCGAGGGAAAGACGAGCCCGGCAGATCAGCAGGGCGGCACGATCACGATCACCAACATCGGCGTCTTCGGCATGGACACGGGCACGCCCATCCTGAACCCGGGCGAGGTGGCCATCATCGCCCTCGGCACAATCAAGCAGCGCCCCTGGGTCGTCGACGGCGAGGTGCGCCCCCGCTTCGTGACCACCCTCGGTGCCAGCTTCGACCATCGCGTGGTCGACGGCGACGTCGCGAGCCGCTTTCTCGCAGATGTGGCCGCCATCGTCGAAGAGCCGGCGCTGCTCCTCGACTGAGGTCTCGTCGCCGAGCTATCGTCGGGCGAGCTATCGCTTTTGACAATCATTATCAATAAGCCCTAGCATCGGAGGGTGCTCAACCGACTCCCTCTCACCTCGGCCATCGTGGTCGCTGCTGCCATGCTCGCTGCCCTGACCGGCTGCGCGGGTGCGTCGGCCACGGCAGGGGCGGCCTCCGGCTCTGCAGCGACGACAATCGACGTCGTGGCTTCGACCGACGTCTACGGCGACATCGCCACGCAGATCGGGGGTGACCTGGTGTCGGTGACCTCGATCATCGACGACCCGAACAAAGACCCGCACGAGTACCAGGCGAG
>JAATFJ010000390.1 GCA_015655255.1 Actinomycetales bacterium
CGACAGCTCTACGACATCTACGCCCTACTGCTCGACCCCACCGTGCGCGAGCTACTGACAGACAAGCCGCTCGTCGCTGACATCCTCACCAGCGCCCGCGACGTGTCTGCCGCATTCGGCAGGCCCGACCTTCCCCCGCCGATCGGCGGGTTCGCCGCGTCCCCGGCCTTCGACCCCGCCTCACCCTTCGCCAACCGCCTGCGAACCGAGCACGATGCGGCCATGCGCGACCTCTACTACGGCATGGACGCGCCACCCTCCTTCGAGGACATACTGGCTCAAGTCCAGGCAGACGCGTCGTTGCTCGGCGTCTGAGCCAGCGGTATCCGCTGAGGACCTTCATGAGCGGAGTCACACAAGTTTCGGTCGACTGTGAATCACATACCGCGATCCGGTCCGCCAGTTACCGTGTTCGCGAAGCCGACCACGGCACCCGTCAATGCAGGTCGCCCGAATCGTGCGTCCTGATGATCGGCCTCGTGCAAAAACAAGAGATCCACCTCCGCACCAGCAGAGAGAAGAGCATCACGCAGACGGACCGCGTCCCGGCGGATTTCTGGGTCGTCCGCGGTCCCACAGAGGATAAGGAACGGCGGGATGTCCCGCGCCGACAGCCCGGTCAGATGGTGCCGAGGATCGAGGTCGAGGGCACGGCCGATCGGCTCCGCTGACACGTCCCCGCGTCCGAGCATTGCGGTGAGCTTCTCCGGGAAGGGCCAGCCGCGCGCGGCGCCTCGCCGTCCGAAGCTGCCGAGCGAGTCGATCAGCCCGTGCCGCTGATCCAACAGCAGACCCATGATGTCAGTGACCGGACACCAGGGGATCACCCCGCGAATGCGTGTGCGCACCAGTTCGCTGTGCTCGTCGTGCAGACCGCGCAGCACAGCCAGAGCGCTCAGATGCCCGCCCGCCGATCCTCCGCCGAGAACGATCCCCCCCGGGTCCAGACCGTGCTCGGCACCATGGGCGACCACCCATTCGACGGCGCAATACACATCGTCCAGATTCGCCGGGAACGGTGCCTCGCCGGTAAGCGCGTAGTCGATCGAGACCACGTGCAGCCCTGCGCGCGCCAACGGATGCAACAGGCTCTCCGCGTCCATGGAGCGATCCCCGGCCCGCCATCCGCCGCCGTGCACGAACACCAGGGTGGCTGCATCCGGATCCGACGATTTGTGGATGTCCAGCCGACGGCCCTCGGACGATGAGCGGCTGGGATAGGTGACGGTCTCGACCATGTCGTGTTCCTTCGCATGCGGTTATCGGTCAGTTTCTGGGCGTCAGAGCGCCCTGGCGGGATCCACCCGCAGGGCCGCGAGGATCTCACGGCGCTGCGCGAGCCGCCGGGCGTCGATATCCTCGATCCGATCGGTGTCCGGGGCCACGAGCGGCAGGTCCAAACCGATGCGCCCTTCGTCCAGGACGATCACCCGATCTCCGAGCGCGAGCGCCTCGTTGACGTCGTGCGTGACGAGGACGACGCCCGGAGTGAACTCGTGCAGCAGACCGCGCACCAGATCGTGCATCCGGATCCGCGTGAGCGCGTCGAGCGCCGCGAAGGGCTCGTCGAGCAGAACGACCTCCGGACGCTCCGCCAGCGCCCTCGCCAGGGCGACGCGTTGCGCCTCGCCTCCGGAGAGCGTGGACGGCCACGAACGCTCCCTCCCGGAGAGGCCGACCGCGGCCAGGAGCCGGGTGACGTCCTCGCCCAGCCGAGCCCTGTCCGCCCTGTTCCGTGGGCGCGTGCGCGCGCCCACGGCCACGTTCTCTGCCGCACTCAGCCAGGGGAACAGGCGAGGTTCCTGGAAGATGACGGACCGCGCCTCCGGCACCAGCACAGTGCCCTCGTAGTCACGGTCCAGGCCCTCCAGAATCCTCAGCAGGGTGCTCTTGCCTCCTCCGCTGCGCCCCATCACGACAAGGGATTCCCCCGCCCGGACGGTCAGGGAGATGCCGCGCAGCACCGCATGATCGCCGAAGGCCTTCGTCAGGCCGACGACCTCGACGATGTCCTGACTCATCGGATGCCCTCGCTTCTCCAAGGGGTGGCCCTGCGGGAGACCCAGACGACCAGCGCATCGGTGAGCAGCCCCAGCAGCGCGTAGACGATGAGAATCGCCATGATGATGTCGGTGCGGAAGTAGCGTTGCGCCTCGGCCAGCATGTACCCGAGTCCGCTCTTGGCGTTGATCTGCTCAACGACGACGAGCATCAGCCATGAGACGGATGTGGAGAAGCGGAAGCCCACGAAGAAGGACGGCAGTGCCGACGGCAGCACCACGCGCCGGATGAGCCGGGACCGGTTGAACCCGTTCACGGCCGCGACCTCCACGAGCCTTCGGTCCGTGTTCGTGATGCCGTGGAGGGTGTTGAGATAGACGGGGAAGAAGACCGCGAACGCGAGCAGCGCGATCTTCGTGTTCTCCCCGATCCCCAGGATGAGCACGGCCAGTGTCGTCAAAGCCGTTGCGGGCAGGGGCCGGAGCAATTGCACAATGGGATCGACCGCGTCCTCGCCGATCCGGCTGAGACCTGCCGCCACGGCGCTGAGCACGGCCAGCGCCGTGCCCAGCAGCAGACCCGCGAACGCTCGCAGTGCGGATGCCAGCACCCCGGCCTGGAGATCGCCGGATGCGATGAGCTCGATGAACGTGGTCGGCAACTGGGAGGGCGGAGCGACGAGCGCCTGCGGCAGGACGTCAATGCGGACCAGCAGCTCCCAGACGAGCAGGAGGAGCAGCGGGGTCG
>JAATFJ010000273.1 GCA_015655255.1 Actinomycetales bacterium
TCCCGCGACGGAATGCGAGGGCTCTCGGAGCGATCTCCTCCCAGACAAGCGAACCCGTGCCGAGGGTGAGTTCCTTGCGCAGGCGCAGCAGCTCGGTGTAAAGGGCGAGCGTCGAATTCGCCTCCGTTGCTTCTGCGTCGCGCGCGAATCGTGACCAGTCCGCGGGCTGGGGCAGCCACGAGGCGCCCGTCTCACTGAAACCGAAGGCGGGCTTCTCCGCCTCCCAGGGCAGGGGGACGCGGCACCCATCGCGACCGTAGCGCTCGCCGTTCGTGCGGAACCATGTGGGGTCCTGACGCGCGTCGTCCGGCAGCTCGACGGCCTCGGGAAGCCCCAGCTCCTCGCCCTGATAGACATAGGCGGAACCCGGAAGGGCGAGCATCACCGTCGTGGCGGCGCGGCCGCGGGACAAGCCGAGAACCGGATCGGGCTTGCCCTCGGAGAGGGGACCGATACCGTCGCCCTGCGGGCTGTTCACCGTGAGCGCGAGCCGGGACGCGTGCCGGATGACATCGTGGTTGGAGAGTACCCACGTGCCGGGGGCGCCCACCGCGCCGAAGGCGTCGAGTGACTCCGCGATGACGTCACGCAGGGTATCCGCATCCCACGGCGTCATGAGGTAGGGGAAGTTGAAGGTCTGGTGCATCTCATCCGGCCGCACCCACAGAGCCGTCTTCGCCAGCGTCGGCAGCCACGCTTCGCCGCACAGCGCACGCTCGCCGTCGTACTCCGCGAGGAGCTTATGCCAATCGCGGTATATGTCATGCACCCCGTCCTGGCCCCAGTAGGGGACGTTCGTCTCGCCCCCGCCCATGGAGTCGGCATCGGCGGCGGGCGTGTAGTCGGGAAGGCCGTCGGCCTTGATCATCCCGTGGGCGACGTCCACGCGGAAGCCGTCGACGCCGCGATCAAGCCAGAACCTCAGGATCGAGCGGAACTCCTCTTGGACCTCCTCGTTGGTCCAGTCGAAGTCCGGCTGCGAAGAGTCGAAGATATGCAGATACCACTGGCCCGGGGTGCCGTCCGGCTCGGTGACGCGATCCCACATGGGGCCGCCGAAGACGCTCTCCCAGTTGTTCGGCGGCAGCTCACCGTGCGCTCCGTGCCCGTCGCGGAAGATGTAGCGGGCGCGTTCCGGGCTCCCCGCCGCCGCCGCCAGCGCCTCCTGGAACCAGCGGTGCCGATCGGAGGAATGGTTGGGGACGAGATCGACGATGACGCGGATACCGCGCGCATGCGCGGCGGCGAGCATCGCGTCGAAGTCCGCGAGCGTGCCGAACAGCGGATCGACATCGCGGTAGTCGGCGACGTCATAGCCCGCATCCTTCTGAGGAGAGGTCATGAACGGGCTCAGCCAGATCGCGTCGATGCCGAGGTCTCTCAGCGCGTCCAGACGTGAGGTGATGCCGGGCAGATCGCCGATGCCGTCTCCTGAGGCGTCGGCGAAGGAACGCGGATAGATCTGGTAGATGACGGCGCTGCGCCACCACTCGGAACCCGCGGCGGCGAACTGTTCAAGAGGGGCCATGCCCCCACGCTAGGGCACCCCTCTCCGATGCGGAAGACGCCTGCTGCCGCTCTGACATTCCGCCGAGCCGCCCACGTCCTATCCAGCCGCCCACGTATTCACGTAGTTACGTGGGCCGCTCGGCGCGAGGTGGGTGGATCGGCGGAGGAAGGTGGGGTGGGGCCGCGCAGGCACTGCGCGCGGCTCAGGCGCCGAGGACGACGTTGAGTGGGGGCTCGCCGCGCAGCCAGCGGTCGATCTGAGTGCGGACGAGGCGCGTGATCCGCGGATTCATCGCTGTCGAGGCCCCGCCGATGTGCGGGCTGAGGAGGAACCCGGGCGCGTTCCACAGCGGGTGCCCCTGCGGCAGCGGTTCCGGATCGACGACGTCGACGGCGGCACGGAGTCGCTTGCTCGTGAGTTCGGCGAGCAGCGCATCCGTGTCCACGAGAGTGCCGCGGCCGACATTGACGAGGAGGGCGCCATCGGGGAGGTGGGTGAGCATCGCGGCATCGAAGAGGTGCTCGGTCTCTGCCCCACCGGGAAGGCTGAGAACGACGATCTCGGCATCGGCGAGGAGTGCGGGAAGCTCGGAGAGCGCGTGCACGGCGACATCGCCCACCCCATCGAGATGCTCGGTGCGCGCGGTCCGCGCCACGGCGGTGAGCGTCACCTCGAAGGGCGCGAACCGGCGGGCGATGGCCTTCCCCACGCCGCCGAAGCCGACGAGCAGGACGCGGCGGTCGGCGACGCTCTCCGTGAACACGGGGGACCACTCCTCGCGGTGCTGCGCGTGCACGAATCGGGGGAACTCCCGCTGGGCGGCGAGGGTGAGCGCGAGTGCCGTTTCGGCGGTCGAGGTCTCGTGCACGCTCGCGGCGTTCGCGAA
>JAATFJ010000302.1 GCA_015655255.1 Actinomycetales bacterium
GGCGAACTCGCGGGTCACGGCGACCCACTCGTTCAGCTTCGCGAGGGCCCGACCGTCGTCGATGGCCTTCGCCGCCCGCGCATAGGCCGCCGCCAAGCGCTCGAGGATCGGGTGCTGCACTTGCGCGGCGTCCTGGGACAGGTCGAACGCAACAATGCCGGCCGCGGCATTCAGAAGGACAATATCGCGCACGGCGCCCTTCTCACCCGTGAGCGTGCGTCGCAGAATGTCCGCGTTGTGCTGCGGCGACCCGCCGATGAGATCAGCGAGCTCTGCCGTGGGGATGCCCAGATCGCGGGGATCCAGATCGTGCTCGTGGACGTCGCCGCGGGTGACCTCCCAGATGCGGCTGTGCCCTGTCGTCGTGAGCTCGTCGAGTCCGTCGTCCCCGCGGAACACGAGCGCCGTCGCGCCGCGCGTGCGGAACACTCCCGTGATGAGTGGCACGCGCTCCAGCTGGGCGACGCCGACGGCGTTGGCCTCCGCGCGCGCGGGGTTGCAGAGCGGGCCCAGCATGTTGAACACCGTGGGGATACCGAGCTGCGCCCGCACGGGACCGGCGTACTGGAAACCGGGGTGGAAGGCCGCCGCCCAGGCGAACGTGATGCCGATGCGGTCGAGCACGGCCGCGACGTCCTCTGTGGGAAGGGACAGCTCCAACCCCAGGGCATCGAGCACGTCCGAGGAGCCAGAGGCGGAGCTCGCGGCGCGGTTGCCGTGCTTCACGACGGGGATGCCGAGCGCGCCGATGATGATCGCCGCGGTCGTCGAGACGTTCACGGTGCCGACGCGGTCGCCACCCGTGCCGACAATGTCGAGGACGTTCGGCGACACGGCGAGCGGAACCGCGGCCTCGAGGATCGCATCCCGGAAGCCGACGATCTCGTCGATCGTCTCTCCCTTCGCACGCAGGGCAAGGAGGAATCCGGCGAGCTGCGCCTCGGTGGCCTTGCCCTGCATGACCTCGCGCATCGCCCACGTCGACTCGAAAACGGTGAGATCGCGTCGGGAGAGAAGGGCGGTGAGCACGTCGGGCCACGTCAAGGAATCAGGCATGAAAAAATCCTAGACCCGTCGAAAATCCCGCTCCGCGCACCCGGAAACGATGACATCCAGGATTTTCCTTGAATTCTCCACAAATTCTCAGTACTTTCTTAGGGCCCCCTAACTCCTGCAGAGGCGAAACGGGGGCTCCGGGTGCAAAAATAACCCGCACGAATCCGCCATAATGGAACCGTGACGACCTCAGCGACGCATGCCCAGGCGGCGAGAACGATCAAGCGACCTAATCCGGTAGCTGTCGGCACCATCGTGTGGCTCGGCAGCGAGGTGATGTTCTTCGCGGGACTCTTCGCGATCTACTTCACACTGCGCAGCACGGCACCGGGTCTCTGGGATGAGTTCCCCGACCTCCTCAACGTCCCCTTCGCGACGATCAACACGGCGGTCCTCGTCCTGTCGTCCTTCACCTGCCAGATGGGTGTCTTCGCCGCAGAAGACCTGCAGCCCTACCGCCTCGGCAGCGAGAAGAACCTTGCAGGACGTCGGCGCCTGTTCGGCTGGGGCATGACCGAATGGTTCTGGCTTACCTTCGCTCTTGGCGCCATCTTCGTCTCCGGCCAGGTCTGGGAGTACGCACAGCTCGTCACCGAAGGCATGCCCATCACGGCGAACTCCTACGCCTCGGCCTTCTACATCACGACCGGCTTCCACGCCCTGCACGTCACGGCCGGCCTCGGCGCCTTCCTCCTCGTGATCGGCCGTGTTTACGCCGTCAAGAACTTCACCCACAAGGAGGCGACGTCCGCGATCGTCGTCTCCTACTACTGGCACTTCGTCGACGTCGTATGGCTCGTCCTCTTCGGCGTCATCTACTTCCTGAAATAAGAGCGGAGCTGACCTGCGACATGGCACGAGACAAGAAGCGACGCCACACCGGCCGTCGTAGCCCACTCGCCGCGGCGGCGCTCATCGGCGCTGGCCTCCTCATCACCGGCGGCGTCTACGCGGGTGCCTCGGCGGCGATGGCCGCGACGGACACCCAGGCCGCAGCAACGACGCTGACGACTGAGGACGGCGAGAAGCTCTTTCAGGCCAACTGCGCCACCTGCCACGGCATGGACTTGCAGGGGACGGACAACGGGCCGAGCCTCGTCGGAGTCGGCGAGCTGGCCACCGAGTTCCAGCTCTCCACGGGACGTATGCCGCTGCAGATGCAGGGCGTTCAGGCACCGCAGAAGGCCGTGCAGTTCACGGACGACCAGATCCAGGCGATCTCCGCCTATGTCCAGGAGGTGGCCCCCGGCCCGACCTACCCGGACGAGCGGATCATCGACGGCGAAGGAGACGTCGCGCACGGGGCGGAGCTGTTCCGCATCAACTGCGCCATGTGCCACAACGTCGCCGGTGCCGGTGGCGCCCTCACGGAGGGCAAGTACGCACCCGCCTTGACCGAGACGAGCGCGCTGCACATCTACGCGGCCATGGTCACGGGCCCGCAGAACATGCCCGTCTTCGGGAACATGAACCTGTCCGACGAAGACAAGCGCGACATCATCTCCGCACTGCTCTACCAGCAGGACGCGGAGCAGATCGGCGGGTTCGCCCTCGGATCGCTCGGTCCTGTAGCCGAGGGTTTGTTCATCTGGATCTTCGGCATCGGCGCTCTCATCGCCGTCACCGTGTGGATCACGGCGAAATCCAACTGACGCTTATTCATCGAAGAGGAAACGCACGAGGAGCACCATGGCACACGACGACGACCCACAGGCTCTCGACAGGGCCTACCAGCCCTCCGCGGGGCTGGGTGTCGCAGTGAGCGATCCCGTGGAGAACCCGGGCCTGCCCCCGCACCGGGAGCGGATTACCGATAAGGATCCCCGCGCCGAGAAGCGGGCAGCCCGAACGGTTTACACGCTGTTCTATCTGTCGCTCGCCGGAAGCGTCTGGGCCGTCGCCGCCTATATGC
The DNA here is from genome assembly GCA_015655255.1 of Actinomycetales bacterium. Next base: position 2,969 of record JAATFJ010000302.1, read on the forward strand.
TCTTCCCCATCGAAGACGGCTCTCTCAGCTCGATCCGGCACAACAACTTCTTCATCGGAATCGGCATCGCCCTCGCGCTCCTCTCCATCGGCATCGGCGCCATCCACTGGTCCAAGGCGCTCATGTCCGATAGGGAGCACGTCGAGCTGCGTCACACGACGCGCGGGCAGGACAGCACCCGCGAGGCGGCCGTCGCCGTCTTCGCCGCGGCGAACGAGGAGTCCGGCTTCGGACGACGCACGATGATCCGCAACTCGCTCATCGCTGCGGTCGTCGCCTCCATCGTCCCCGGCATCACCCTCTTCCGCGGCCTCGCTCCGCATTCGAGCGAGGACGATCCCACGGCGGGCGACCCCGTGTACCTCCTGAACCACACGATGTGGGAAGAGGGAATGCGTCTCGCCCGGGACCCCGACGGCACGCCCATCCGCGCGGCCGACGTGACCCTGGGCTCGGCCTTCCACGTGATCCCTGAGCCCCTCAAGGACGTCAGCCACAGCGACGGCTACCTCGAGGAGAAGGCCAAGGCCGTCGTCCTGCTCATGCGTCTGCGTCCCGAGCAGCTCACCGAGGCCGAGGACCGCAAGGACTGGTCCTACGACGGCATCGTCGCCTACTCCAAGGTGTGCACGCACGTCGGCTGCCCCGTCGCCCTGTACGAGCAGCAGACGCATCACCTGCTCTGCCCGTGCCACCAGTCGCAGTTCGACGTCACCGATCATGCGAAGGTCATCTTCGGTCCCGCGGCCCGTCCGCTGCCGCAGCTGCCCATCACCGTGGACGATGAGGGCTACCTCATCGCGCAGAGCGACTTCCACGAACCTGTCGGCCCGAGCTTCTGGGAGCGTCATTGACTACCGCAGCCGTCCGTGAGGACACAGAAACGAAGCAGAAGCCGCTCGGCGGCACCTTCCTCGCCGGCACGGCGAACTATATCGACGAGCGCACGAGCATCTCGGGCTTCGTCAAGGAGCTCGGTCGCAAGATCTTCCCGGACCACTGGTCCTTCATGCTCGGCGAGATCGCCCTGTGGAGCTTCGTGGTCGTGTTCCTCTCCGGAACCTTCCTCACGTTCTTCTTCGAGGCCTCCATGGTGGAGACCCACTACACAGGCGCTTACGCCCCCATGCGCGGCATCGAGATGTCCGCGGCGCTCGAATCGACGCTGCATATCTCCTTCGACCTCCGTGGCGGGCTCCTCGTCCGTCAGATCCACCACTGGGCGGCGCTGCTGTTCATCGCCGGTATCGGCGTGCACATGCTGCGGGTGTTCTTCACGGGCGCGTTCCGCAAGCCGCGCGAGCTCAACTGGGTCGTCGGCTTCGTCCTCTTCGTCCTCGCGATGGCGGAGGGCTTCACCGGCTACTCCCTCCCCGACGATCTGCTCTCCGGGAACGGCCTCCGCATCATCGACGGCCTCATCAAGGGCATCCCCGTCATCGGCACCTGGACCTCGTTCATCCTCTTCGGCGGCGAGTTCCCCGGCAGCGCCATCGTCGGACGCCTCTACACGCTGCACATCCTGCTGTTGCCGATGCTCGTCATCGCCTTTGTGGTCATCCACCTCATGCTCATGATCATCAATAAGCACACTCAGTTCGCCGGTCCCGGCCGCACGAACCAGAACGTCGTCGGCTACCCGATGATGCCCGTGTACATGTCGAAGATGGGCGGGTACCTGTTCATCGTCTTCGGCACGATCGTCCTCATCGCCTCGCTCTTCCAGATCAACCCGATCTGGAACTACGGACCGTACGACCCCTCCCCCGTGTCCGCCGGCACACAGCCGGACTGGTACATCGGCTTCGCGGATGGCGCCCTGCGCCTGGCTCCGTCGAACTGGGACATCCAGCTCTTCAACCACACCCTCTCGCTCGGCATCCTCGTCCCCGTGCTCATCCTCGGGGGGTTCATCGTGGTCGTCGCGATCTACCCGTTCATCGAGGCCTGGGTGACGGGCGATAAGCGCGAGCACCACATCGCCGAGCGTCCCCGCAACGCAGCCACGCGCACGGCGATCGGCGTCGCAGGGATGATCTTCTACGCGGTCATGTGGGCGGCGGCTTCCTCCGACCTCATCGCCACGCACTTCATGGTCACCATGGAAGGCGTCATCCGCTTCCTGCAGATCACGCTCTTCCTCGGCCCTGTCGTTGGCTATTTCATCACGAAGCGCATCTGCATCGCCCTGCAGAAGAAGGACCGTGAGATCGTCCTGCACGGCTTCGAGTCCGGCCGCATCGTGCAACTCCCCGGTGGTGAGTTCATCGAGGTGCACCAGCCGGTCGACGTGTATGACCGTTGGAAGCTCATCGACTACGAGACCTACGAACCGCTCGTCGTCCGCCCGAACGCGAAGGGGCGGATCCCCTGGACGCAGAACCTGCGTTCCTCGATGTCGCGGTGGTTCTTCGAGGACCGCCTCACACCGCTCACGCAGACAGACATCACCGCCGCTGATGCGCATCACTCGCACGCCGTACACGCGGCCGAGGACGTTCTCGCCGAGCTCCCCGCAGCTCAGGACGACGACGACTCGAAGAGCTGAGCCCACCCGCTCGCAGAGCGGGAGCCCCCGTCCGGTGCAGAACCGAACGGGGGCTCCCTTCTTTTTGTCTTGCATCCAGGGTCCCGCGCTCCCCCGCCCGATCTGGCGGGATTCCTCCGCTCTCTGTCCGGACGCGGTACGGCGCGGGCCCCGCCACGTCCCTACGCTGGGAGCATGACCACTGCCACAGAAAGACTACTTCGCCGAAAAGCTCGCCCATGAGACCGACCCCAGCGACCTGTACGCGGCGCAGAAGGCCAGTGAGGACATCACCGTCGTCGACGTCCGTTCTCTTGAGGCGTGGACGCAGGGACACCTGCCAGGGGCTCTCTCCCTTCCCTACCGGGACATCCCCGATCGCGCTCCCAGGGAGATCCCGACGAATGCCGACGTTGTCGTCTACTGCTGGAGTCCTGGCTGCGACGCGGGGGCCAAAGGGGCTCTCGCCTTCGCACAGCTCGGCTATCGCGTGCGCGAGATGATCGGCGGCTTCGAGTACTGGGCACGCGAAGGCTTTCCCGTGGAGGACGCGGACGGCGTCCACCGGAGCCCGGTGGACGCATTGACGGGTGTGCCGCGCGTACGCCGGACGGCGTAGCGCGACGACGCCCAGAGAAGCACCAGGCATGAGGAAAGGCCCCGGATAATTATCCGGGGCCTTTCTCGCGTACAGTGCGCAGCACTCAGCGGGCGAAGTTGCCGCGGTAGTACTCGTAAACCCAGCCCACGATCGCAACGATGAAGACGAGCAGACCGATCGGGAAGAGGAAGAGGTTCACGGCGAGTCCGATGACGAGGATCGCGGCGGAAGCGGCGAGCACGAGCGGCCACCACGACCACGGACTGAACTCACCGATCTCGGGATCGGCATCGTCGATATCCGCGGTGAGGATATCGGCAGGCGCCTCGCCTCCCTGAGCGCGGTGTGCGCGCCCCAGATAGAAGGAGACGAAGGCACCCATGACAGCGGAACATGTGAGCGTCAGCGTTCCCGCCCATTCGACCTGCCTCAGGGGAGGCAGATCAGGGTGAGCGATGATGTTCCACATCGTGTAGAGCACGGCGAGGAAGGCGAAGAAGATCGTCAGAATCCACCAGATGACGATATTTGAGCGCATGCGCGTCAGCCCTTCTCAGCGTGCTCGGGATCCGCAACCGCGACAGGATGCTCTGCGGCCTCCGGGTGGTTGAGGTCGAACGCAGGACGCTCACTGCGGATACGGGGAATGGACGTGAAGTTGTGTCGCGGCGGCGGGCACGACGTGGCCCACTCGAGCGATCCACCGTAGCCCCACGGGTCATTGACCGTGACATTCGGCGCCTTCCGTGCAGTGATCCACACGTTGAGGAAGAAGGGCAGCATCGAAAGGGCCAGGACCATCGATCCCACGGTCGAGAGCTGGTTCTGCCACGTGAATCCGTCGGCCGCGGAGTAGTCCGCGTAACGCCGCACCATGCCGTCCACGCCCAGCCAATGCTGCACGAGGAAGGTCATATGGAAGCCGATGAAAAGCAACCAGAAGTGCACATAGCCGAGACGCTCGTTGAGCATTCTCCCCGTCCACTTCGGCCACCAGAAGTAGAAGCCCGCGAACATCGCGAAAACAACGGTTCCGAAGATGACGTAGTGGAAGTGGGCGACGACGAAGTAACTGTCACTGAGGTGGAAGTCCAGCGGCGGGGAGGCGAGGATAACGCCCGTGAGACCACCGAAGACGAAGGAAACGAGGAAGCCGAGAGTAAACAGCATGGGCGTCTCGAAGGTCACTGAGCCGCGCCACATGGTGCCGATCCAGTTGAAGATCTTCACGCCCGTTGGCACGGCTATGAGCATCGTCATGACGGCGAAGAACGGGAGGAGCACGGAGCCCGTGACGTACATGTGGTGCGCCCACACCGCCACAGACAGGGCCGCAATGGAGATCGTCGCGTAGACGAGGGTCTTGTATCCGAAGATCGGCTTGCGACTGAATACCGGCATGATCTCCGAGACGATGCCGAAGAAGGGCAGCGCAAGGATGTACACCTCGGGGTGCCCGAAGAACCAGAACAGGTGCTGCCACAGCAGGACGCCGCCGTTGGCGGGGTCGTAGATGTGCGATCCCAGGATTCGGTCGCTCGCCGCAGCGAACATCGCGGCTGCGAGCACGGGGAACGCCATGAGGATGAGGAGGCTCGTGATGAGCGTGTTCCAGGTGAAGATCGGCATACGCCACATCGTCATGCCCGGGGCACGCATCGTGATGATCGTCGTGATGAAGTTCACACCACCAAGGATCGTTCCGAAACCGGATATGCCGAGACCAACCATCCAGAGGTTCCCTCCGACACCCGGAGAGAAGCTCGCATTGGCAAGGGGTTGATAGGCGAACCAGCCGAACGAGGCAGCACCCTGCGGCGTGAGGAAGCCCGCGATTGCGATAAGCGAGCCGAAGGTGAACAGCCAGAAGGCGTAGGCGTTCAGACGCGGGAACGCCACATCGGGGGCACCGATCTGCAGCGGCAGCAGCGCATTGGCGAACCCGGCGAAGAGGGGAGTCGCGAACATGAGCAGCATGATCGTGCCGTGCATGGTGAACAGCTGGTTGTACTGCTCCTCCGTGGGGATGATCTGCAAACCCGGGGCGAACAGCTCTGCACGGATGACGAGCGCCATGACGCCGCCGAGGAGGAATAACATGACCGAGGCGATCATGTACATGTAGCCGATCGTCTTGTGGTCGGTGGAGGTGATCCACCGGACGATGATATTGCCCTTTTGCTCCACCCTGGAGGAGCTCAGCAGAGCGGCCTGACGCGCGGGAAGGGTGGACGGCGGACGGACGCTGGACGTCTCGTCGGCGGAGGGAGGTGCCGGGATGGTTGTAGACATGGCTTATTCCCCTTCTTCCTCGGTGGTGGTCGCCGAGGTGTCGCCCGTCCCCGGTGCATTTCCGAGACGGTCGTAGGCATCCGTGATGTCACCGGTGTCGCCCTTTTCGCGGAGCGACTCGATGTACGCGTCGTATTCGTCCTGAGAGACGACCTTGACGGTGAAGAGCATCCGCGAGTGGTACTCGCCGCAGAGCTCGGCGCACTTGCCGGCGTATTCGCCTTCGCGGGTCGGGATGAAGGACCAGGAGTTGTCCTTCCCGATGTACATATCCTTCTTGTAAAGGAAGTCGATGATCCAGAAGGAGTGGATGACGTCACGCGACTGCAGTTCGATCGTGACCTTCTTGTCGACGGGGAGGACGAGGGTCGGCAGCTTCGACGTGTCCACGTCACCGTTGGCGTCCGCGCTCGCCTGGACGCCCATGGTCCAGACCGCATCGGAGAGGTCCTCTTCCTCGCCGTCGTACTGGAAGTCCCAGGCCCACTGCTTGGCAATGGCCGTGATCTCGACGTCCGGGTCGTCCCACTTCTTCTCGATCGCCGCCTGATCCCGCGCGGTGAAAGCGAAGAAGCCGATGACGAGGATGAACGGGACGATCGTGTAGAACATCTCGATAGGCATGTTGTACCGCATCTGCACGGGCAGGCCGGTCTGACCCTTGCGGCGACGGTAGGCGATGGCCGCCCAGGCCATGAGGCCCCAGGTGATGACGCCGACGCCGAGGAGGACGATCCAGGAGTTGACCCAGAGCGCGCCGACGCGATCGGTCTGATTCGTGGCCGCGGTACCGTCCTCGACAAATCCGGGGAGGAAGCCGTGCAACTCCGTCGGGGTACATCCCACGAGGGTTACAGCCGCCGCCACTCCCAGAGGAAGCGCGGCCCAGCGTAGGCGTCGTTTCGAGCGCACGATGCACCTTTCAGATCGCAGTCGAGGACTCCCCCAGTCTAGAGCAACCTCACACCCGATTCATGCCACCCACGCAGGCGGCACGCAGGTGGCGATCAATGGAAGCTGTCGCCGCAGGCGCAACTCCCCGCCGCGTTGGGGTTGTCAATCGTGAACCCCTGCTCGGAGATCGTGTCCTTGAAATCGATGGACGCGCCGTCGAGGTAAGGGACGCTCATATTGTCGACGATGACCTCGACGCCATCGAAGTCGACCGTCTCGTCCCCGTCCAGGTAGCGCTCGTCGAAGTAGAGCTGGTAGATGAGGCCGGAGCAGCCGCCGGGCTGGACGGCTACGCGCAAC
>JAATFJ010000267.1 GCA_015655255.1 Actinomycetales bacterium
CGTGGCCTCCCTATGCCCTTTCGCCCTTTCCGCCTTTCCGTCCGCACCCCGCACCCCGTACCCCGCACCCCGCACCCCGCACCCCGCACCCCGGGCATCATCCGCCGCGCCCTGTCACGATCAGCGGTCCATGTCACGATCAGCGGCGGAAAACGAAAGAATCCTCCGCGGATCGGGACATCCTCCGCGAATCGGGACAGTTACAAGGCCACGGAGACGCCGAAATCACCCCGACGTGCTCCGGAGCGCGTCGAAGAGAACGTGCCTGATCACCCCGATCATGCCTCGAAGCTGCCATCGGGTCCGAGTTCCGTAATGGAGAAGATCTTTTCCCCCGCAGCACGCCACAATGGGGAGATGGATTGGCAGACCTCGGAAGACACGGTGCCGTCGCAGCGCGTCTCGGATGCCGATGCACGACTCCTCGGCATCCGTCCTCCCGTCACCGGGGCGTGGCGCGACGGAGATCCTGCGGGCGACCGCCGCTTCCTCTCCCTCGGCTCCTTTCGCACGGAGACCGGCGCGGAACTCCCCCACATCCGCATCGCCTACGAGTCCTGGGGCGAGCTCAACGACGCTCGCGACAACGCGGTCCTGCTCCTGCACGCGCTCACCGGCGACAGCCACGTGCGCGGGGAGGCGGGAAAGGGCCATCCCACCGCGGGTTGGTGGGAGGACATCGTCGGCCCCGGTGCCGCACTCGACACCGACCGCTGGTTCGTCATTGCCCCCAACATGCTGGGCGGCTGCCAGGGCTCGACGGGTCCGGCGAGCATCGCCCCGGACGGCTACGAGTGGGCCTCCCGCTTCCCCTTCCTCACCATCCGCGACCAGGTCGCCGCGCAGGTGCTCCTCTCCGACCAGCTCGGCATCGACCGCTGGGCGGCGATCGTCGGCGGGTCCATGGGCGGGATGCATGCCCTGGAGTGGGCGATCACCCTTCCGCACCGGGTGGAGCGCCTCGCCGTGCTCTCCTCTCCCCCGGCGAACACCGCCGACCAGATCGCCCTGAACTCCGTGCAACTCGAAGCGATCCGCATCGATCCCCGTTTCCAGGGCGGCGAATACTACGACGGCTTCGACGGCGACGGCCCCCACCGCGGACTCGCCCTCGCCCGGCGCATGGCACTGCTCAACTACCGCAGCCCCATCGAGCTTAATCAGCGTTTCCAGCGCTCCTGGCAGTCGAGCGTCTCCCCCCTTGGACGGGGCGGGCGCTTCGCCGTGGAGAGCTACCTGGACTTTCACGGCAACAAGTTCACGCGGCGCTTCGACGCCAACAGCTACATCACCCTCGTCGAGGCGATGAACTCCCATGACATCGGCCGCGATCGGGGCGGAGTCGAGGAGGCGCTGCACCGCATCACGGCAACGACGCTCGTTGTCGGCATCGATACCGACAGGCTCTTCCCGGTGGACGGGCAGCACCGCATCGCACGTAGCGTCCCGCACACCCTCGACGGCAACGAGGCCATCGTGCTCGCCAGCGATTTCGGCCATGACGGCTTCCTCATCGAGACCGACGAGGTGGGGTATCACCTGCGCCGTCTGCTCGCGACCTGAGCGCGCTCAGCCCGCCGCGACGCGACGCTCGCGCCGGTAGGCGATGACCGTGATGAGAAGACCGGCGAGGGCGAGGAGAGCACCGACCCACGCGGGTGCGGTGAATCCCCACCCCCAGGTGATCACGATGCCGCCGAGAAATGCTCCGAGGCTGTTGCCGATGTTGAGGGCGGAGTGGTTCATCGCGGCAGCGATCGATTGGTTGTCCTCGGCGACGTCCATCAGACGCGTCTGGATGGCGGGGCTCAGCACCGAGGACAGCAAGCCGATGCCGAACGCGAGGATCGTCAGCAGCACGATGTGGAAGGACAGCGCGCCGAGAAGCACGAGGACGACCGCGAGACCGCCGAGGCCCAGGAACAGGGTGCGACGGAGGTTCCGATCGGAAGCCCGGCCGCCGATGAGGTTCCCGATCGTCATGCCCACGCCGACGACGACGAGCACGATCGGCACCATCCATGACGGAGAATCCGCGACGTCCGTCACAAGAGGCGCGATATAGCTGTACACCGCGAAGAAGCCGCCGAACCCGATTGCGCCGATACCGAGCGTGAGCCAGACCTGGCCGACACGAAAGACCCGCAGCTCCGCGCGAATGGTCCGGGCGGAGTCCCCCGCGTGCTCCGGCACGAAAAGGGCGATGCACAGGGTCGCGAGCACGAAGATGATCGTCACGACGAGGAAAGCCGTGCGCCAGCCGAAGTTCTGACCGAGGAAGGTCCCCGCGGGCACTCCGATGACGTTGGCGATCGTCAGCCCCGTGAGGATGAAGGCGACGCCCTGGGCGCGCTTTCCCGGCCCTAGCACTTCTGCCGCCACGAGCGCACCGATCCCGAAATAAGCACCGTGCGGGAGCCCGGCGAGCAGCCGCGAAAGCCCGACAAGACCGAACCCGGGGAGGAGCACGGTGAGCCCGTTGCCGATGGTGAGCGCGATCGCGAGGCCGATCATCACGCGATGACGCGGGAACCGTGCGACGAATCCGGCGATCGTCGGCGCACCGATGACGACGCCGAGTGCGTAGAGAGAGACGAGGTGCCCTGCCTGGCCGATCGCCTCCTCCTGATTGGTCGCCCAGACATCGGGAAGGAGATCACGGGCGATGTTCGGGATCAGCCCCATCGTCACGAATTCGGTCATACCGATGCCGAAGCTGCCGATGGCGAGGGAGAGGAGCGCCCTCATCGCCGCACCCCTCGTGGGGTTCGAGGGATTCACCCGTCAATGCTAGCCGGGCAGAAGCAGAGTCAGGCGATGTTCGCGGTGATCGCAGCGACGTGCGCCGCCGCCTCTTCCTTGCTCGCGGGGCGACCGGGAACCCCGGGTCGCTGCTGCCAGGGCAGGGGCCCTTCGGCCCGTCGGTACTCGACGCCGCGTGCATCGAGCCGGGCGAGATGCTGTTCCATCCGCGGCGCGAACTCCGCGAACTCCCGCTCTCCTTCGGTCCACAGCGCCTCGGCGAGCGCACACAGACGGGGGAACGCGTAGTAGTCGAGCATGCGCGGCGAGTCGATGTGCTCGGTCCAGAGGTTCGCCTGACCGCCGAGGACGTACTGCGCCTGCTCCTGGCTGAGCCCCTCGGGCACGGGGGTGAAGCCGTAGACGTCCTCCACCGTCGTCACGGTCGCGACGGGGATGGGCTCGCCCGGGTCCTCCGACTGGCGATAGTCGAGGTACACCGTATCCTCAGGACAGGCGATGACGTCGTGCCCGGTGCGCGCCGCTGCCAGGGCGCCGACGATGCCGCGCCAGGACAGCACGGTCGCGCCCTCCGCGAGTCCGCCCTCGAGGATCTCGTCCCAGCCGAGAAGACGACGCCCGCGCGCGGTGAGATGCTCATCGATCTGGCCGATGAACCAGCTCTGCAACTCTTCCTCGTTCGCCACACCCAGCTCGCGCATGCGCTCCTGCGTGCGCGGATCCTCCCGCCACTGGGCTTTGGAGCACTCGTCGCCCCCGACACCGATGAAGGGAGATGGGAAGAGCTCGATGACCTCGTCGAAGACGTTCCGGAAGAACTGCACGGTGGACTCTTCGACGTTGAGGGCGAGGGGGTTGATGCCCCAGCCCGTCCACGGTTGCATCCGCTCTCCCGTGACGCCGAGCTCAGGGTACGCCGCGATGGCTGCCTGCACATGACCGGGGAGCTCGATCTCCGGCACGACGGTGATACCGCGCGCCGCGGCGTAGGCGACGATCTCACGGATGTCATCCTGTGTGTAGTACCCGCCGTGCGGGCGTCCATCCGTCCACGCCGTGGGCCCCGCGCCCACCTGGGATTCCGGCCGCCAGCCGCCGACTTCGGCGAGCAGAGGATAGCGACGGATCTGCAGGCGCCAGCCTTGGTCGTCGGTGAGGTGCAGATGCAGGGTGTTCAGGCGGTGCATCGCGAGGAGGTCGATGAATAGGCGCACCTCGCGCGGCGGGAGGAAATGACGGACGACATCGAGCATGACGCCGCGCCAGCGGAATCGGGGACCGTCTTCGATGTGCACGCACGGGACCTCCCAGCGCTCACCGGGGAGAGGGGCGTCACGGTAGACGACGGCAGGAAGTAGCTGGAGGAGGGTCTGCACACCCGCGTGGGCGCCGCGCTCAGAGGCTGCCGCGATGACGACACCACTCCGGTCCGTGTCGAGGACATACTCCTCGTCCGCAAGTGTTCCATCGAGGCGGAAGCGAATGTCGGGTGTGTCTCCTTCCCCCGCGCCTCCCTCTCCCGCGATGAGCTCGATCGCGAGCCCCGTCGATCGAGTGAGCGTCTCCCGCAGACGCAGAGCCGCAGCGCGCAGTTCGGGAACCGTGCCGATACGCGTGTCGGGACCGAGGACGAAGGTACCGTCGGAGGCCTCGAGAAGACGCGGACGAGGGAGGAGTGCGGGCATGACAACCCCTTCTGAGAGAGCGGATGTTTCAACCGTATTAAGACGCCAGGAGGAGCTTGACATTTGTTTGTAAGCATACTTTACTAAAGCCACCATCCGAGCAAAGTCGCTGGAAAAATTGCAGTATCAACCTCACCGACACCCACTCGGACAGCAACACAGTTCGACTATCCCGCACACCACACTTGAATCACAGAGGAGAACGCAGTGGGTAAGAAGAAGATTGCCGCGATCGGCGCTTTCGGCGTCGTCAGCCTGCTCGCCCTGACGAGCTGCTCCAGCAACTCGAACCCCGACTCGGGAGATGATAGCGCCAGCGGCGACAAGAGCATCACGGTCTGGGTGATGAATGGCGACTACTCCGATGAGACGCTGGCCGCGATCAACGACAAGTTTGAAGAGGAGACCGGCGCGACGGTCGATGTGCAGGTCCAGGAATGGGACGGCATCACGACGAAGATCACGACGGCCCTCGCCACCGACACTCCCCCGGACGTGCTCGATGTCGGCAACACGCAGGTCGCGAGCTACGCCGCCAACGGTGGCCTCCTCGACCTCACCGACGAAGCCGACGACATCGCCGACGGACAGACCTGGCTCGACGGCCTCGTCGAGCCGGCCACCATCGACGGCAGCCTCTACGGCATCCCCGGCTTCGCGGGTGCCCGCGCTGTCATCTACAACAAGGCGATCTGGGAGGCTGCCGGCGTCACCGAAGAGCCGACCACCTACGAGGAACTCACCGCCGCGCTCGACAAGATCGCAGCGGCGAACGCCGCCACCGAGGACTTCTCCGCGTTCTACCTCCCGGGCCAGTACTGGTACGCGGGACTCCAGTTCGTCTGGGACGCGGGCGGGGCGATCGCTTCCCAGGATGGCGACACCTGGACCTCCGAGCTCTCCAGCGATGAGTCCATCCAGGGCCTGAACGACTTCAAGGAGTTCCAGAACACCTACTCCACCGCCGCCTCCGCGACGCTGAACACCGACGAGCCCGAGCAGAGCCAGATCTTCGCCGATGGCAAGACCTCGGCGATCCTCTACACCTCTACGGCCCGCATCCTCGCCGCGAACGCGGACCTGACGGACGATGATCTCGGTACGTTCCCGTTCCCCGGGAAGTCCGGTGAGAACCAGCCGGTCATGCTCGGCGGTTCGGACTGGGCCGTTCCCGCCAAGTCGCAGAACTCCGACCTCGCTATCCAGTGGATCACCATCGCCGCGAGCTCGGAAATCCAGAACGAGTGGGTGTACGGCAACGATGGCTGGATCCCGAACAGCGCAGAGGGCATCGAATCCGCCCAGGCGACCCTGAGCGACGTGCAGAAGGGCTTCTTCGACGCCGCGTTGAACTCGAAGGCGACCCCGGCGAACTCGAACTGGACCACGATCGAGAGCAACAAGGACACGGAGAACTTCTTCCAGGCCGTTGCCAGCGGATCCAAGACGGTCGAAGAGGCCGCAGCGGACTTCGACGCAACCGCTGATGAGACACTGAACACCAAGTAGTAGTTCCCCACAGATCCGGCACGGCGCGGCGCGATCATTCCCGCCGTGCCGTGCCGGATCTCCCCTTCTCCGATCAGCTCTCCCTGCACCACCAGAAAGGCAGCCCCATGGCACACGCGCCTGCAACGGCACTGCGACGGCGGCCCGCACCAACGTCGAGCGGCCGCCGCCGACGACTCTCTTTGGCGCCGTTGTGGATGCTCTCCCCCGCCGGGCTCGTCATCCTCTGCGTGACGGTCGCACCGATCA
>JAATFJ010000227.1 GCA_015655255.1 Actinomycetales bacterium
GCCGCCGGCATCCACTGGGAGGACCAGCTCGCGAGCGAGAAGAAGTGCGGTCACCTCGGCGGAAAGGTTCTCGTCCCCACGCAGCAGCACATCCGCACCCTCAACGCCGCCCGGCTCGCCGCCGATGTCGCAGGCACCCCGACCGTCATCATCGCCCGCACGGACTCCCTCGCGGCCGACCTCCTCACGAGCGACGTGGACGAGCGCGACCAGCAGTTCACCACCGGCGAGCGCACGACGGAAGGCTTCTACCGCATCCGTCCCGGCATCGAGTCGGTCATCAGCCGCGGGCTCGCCTTCGCGCCCTATGCCGACCTCATCTGGGTGGAGACGGGAGAGCCGGACATCGAACTGGCCCGCGAGTTCGCGCACGCGATCCACGCGCAGTTCCCCGGAAAGCTCCTCGCCTACAACTGCTCGCCGAGCTTCAACTGGAAGCGACACCTCTCCGACGAGCAGATCGCGACCTTCCAGCAGGAACTCGCGGACCTCGGCTACAAGTTCCAGTTCATCACCCTCGCCGGGTTCCATGCGCTCAACTATTCGATGTTCGACCTCGCCCGCGGCTACGCGGAGCGCGCCATGAGTGCGTACGTCGAGCTGCAGGAGTCCGAGTTCGCCGCCGAGGCCGACGGCTACACCGCCACCAAGCACCAGCGTGAGGCGGGCACCGGCTACTTCGACGTCATCTCCACCGCCCTCAACCCCGAGAGCGCCACCCTGGCGCTGGCCGGCTCCACCGAAGCCGCGCAGTTCCACTGACTCCACTCCCCTTTCCTCCACTTACGCCGAGCCACCCACTTCCTGCCGAAACACCCACCTACCAGCGTCGCGACGTGGGTGGCTCAGCAGGAAGGTGGTGGTTCGGCGAACAGGATCAGGGACACGACAACACACGAAGGACTTTCCTCATGAGCACTCCCACCACCACCCGACAAGGACCGACCATCGAGATCACCGGTCCCCGCCTCGACCGCTACGACGAGATCCTCACCCCGGAGGCCCTCGCCTTCCTCACCGAGCTGCACCACCGCTTCGGCAGCCGCCGCCACGACCGTCTCGCCGACCGCATGCGCCGTCGCTTCGAGATCGGCAACGGCCACGACCCTCGTTTCCGTGACGACACCCGCCACATCCGCGAGGACGCCGACTGGCGCGTCGCGGGAGCGGGCCCCGGCCTCGAGGACCGCCGCGTGGAGATCACCGGCCCCACCGATCCGAAGATGACGATCAACGCCCTCAACTCCGGCGCGAGAGTCTGGCTCGCCGACCAGGAGGATGCGACGAGCCCCACGTGGACGAACGTCATCGGTGGCCAGCTCTCCCTCCGCGATGCGATCCGGGGCGAGCTGCACTTCACCTCCCCGGAGGGCAAGGTCTATTCCGTGACCGCAGATCGCACGCCGACGATCGTCATGCGGCCGCGCGGCTGGCACCTGCTCGAGAAGCACATCGAGTTCACCGACCGCACGGGACGGGCCATGGCCGCTTCCGGCTCGCTCGTCGACTTCGGGCTGTACTTCCTCCACAACGCGCAGGCGCTCATCGAGGCGGGCCGCGGGCCCTACTTCTACATCGCCAAGCTCGAATCGAGTGAGGAGGCGAAGCTGTGGGACGACGTGTTCACCTTCAGCGAGGAGTACATCGGGATCCCGCACGGCACGATCCGCGCGACCGTCCTCATCGAGACGCTGCCCGCGGCCTTCGAGATGGACGAGATCCTCTACGAGCTGCGCGATCACTGCGCGGGCCTCAACGCCGGTCGCTGGGACTACATCTTCTCCATCATCAAGAACTACCGCGGACGCGGGGCACGCTTCGTCCTCCCGGACCGCAGCGAGGTCACGATGACGGTGCCGTTCATGCGTGCCTACACCGAGCTCCTCGTGAAGACCTGCCACCGGCGCGGCGCCTACGCGATCGGCGGAATGAGCGCCTTCATCCCCAACCGCCGCGATCCCGAGGTGACGGCGCGGGCCATCGAGAAGGTCTCCGCCGACAAGAAGCGCGAGGCACGCGACGGCTTCGACGGCACCTGGGTCGCACACCCCGACCTCATCCCCACTGCGCAGGCGGAGTTCGACGCCGTTCTCGGCGAGCGACCCCACCAGCTCGGTCGGCAGCGCGATGATGTCGATGTGCGGGCCGCCGACCTCCTCGACCTGCACATCGGTCGCCCCATCACGGCGCGGGGTGTGCGCGACAACGTCTCCGTGGCGATCCGCTACATCGAGGCGTGGCTACGCGGGCTGGGTGCCGTGGCGATCGACAACCTCATGGAGGATGCGGCGACCGCGGAGATCAGCCGCTCGCAGGTGTGGCAGTGGATCCACCAGGGTCGAGAGACCGCCGAGGGCGATGCGATCACTCCGGACTACGTGGAAGGCCTCATCGCCGCGGTGCTCGACGAGGCCCCGCGCACGCCGGAGGACCGATTCGACGACGCCGCCGCGGTGTTCCGCGAGGTGGCGTTGGGAGCGGATTTCCCCGCCTTCCTCACGCTGTCGGCCTATTCGAAGTACCTCGTCGAGACGGACTGAGGCTCCTGTCCCGATTGGGCAGGACCGCACAGGGCGGTCCGGAACTCATCAGGCCGGATCCCGTTGTGGACGCAGCGCGGATCCGGCCGGGAGGGGCGGTTGCGGTGGCTTCCGCCCCTCCGTGGGTGCACAGCCGACGCATGTTCTCCGGTGCCCTGCCGCGACATCAGCGTCGGTGTCCTCACCGACGCGTAGCCTGGAACCATGACGGACACCTGGGCGAGCACGGCGGAGGAGTTCCTGCATCTTTATCCGGCAGGGCCGAGGACGATCGGCGTCGCGGGAGCGGATGCGGAGCGATCGCGCGCGGCTGCGGATGCGCTGGAGCAGACGTTGCGCGCGCAGGGCCAGGACGTGGTCCGCGCGCATACCGACGAGGGCGAGGAATCGGCCCTGCGCGAGGAGATCATCGCGCCGTTCCGCATAGATCCCTCCGATCGCATCCTGCTCGTCTCCGGACCTGCTGCGCTCCTCTCCCCCGGCGCCCGCGGTCTGTGGAACTTCTCCGTCTGGCAGCTCGCTGACGAGGAGGCACCGCACACCGCTGCATCCGCCCTCGTCGATGTCACCGACCCGTCACATCCGGCTCGACGATTCGCGGATTATTGCGCACTGCCTGCCGCCTACGGCGCGTGACCTACCGCTAGCATGGCGGCATGACGACGCCAGAGGCCGCAGGACTCTCCCGGAGCACGGCGCGCTTCCTCATCGGCATCGGTCTTCTGCTCGCACTCGCCACTCTTCTCGCGACCGTACTGGGACTCATCGTCCGGGAGCCGTGGCAGATCCCCGTCGTGATCGGCGCGGTCGTCCCCCTCACGAGCGCCGCGGTCGCTCTCCTCGCCATCGCCGGTTCCGCACTCGCGCTCCGGAAGCCTCGGCTGACGAAGCTGCTCCGGCCCGCCGTCCTCGATGTCGTGATCGTGGCCGTCTGCCTCGTCCTCGTCTGGACGAACCCGGGGGTCTTCAGCTGAACGGTGGCGTCAGAGGAACGCGCGAGGCTCCCTATCCCCGACGGCGTTCGCGGCAGCGACGAATCGTGCCGCACCGAAGACGACCGCAGCATCCCGCACGCCCATGATTGACGGTTCCTCCGCGCGTCCCCTCCGACTACGCTCGTAAGCGTGACCGAACGCGCACCACTCTCCCGCAAACTCTCCGCCATCGCCGAATCCGCCACCCTCAAGGTCGATGCGAAGGCCAAGGCTCTCAAGGCGGAGGGCCGCCCCGTCATTTCCTATGCGGCAGGAGAACCGGACTTCGCGACGCCGCAGTTCATCGTCGACGCCGCAGCCGCGGCCCTCGCCGACCCGGCGAACTACCGCTACACGCCCGCCGCAGGTCTTCCCGCGTTGCGCGAGGCGATCGCCGCCAAGACGCTCCGCGACTCTGGCTGGGAGGTCTCCCCTGGCCAGATCATCGTCACCAACGGCGGCAAGCAGGCCGTCTATCAGGCGTTCCAGGCGGTGGTGAACCCCGGAGACGAGGTTCTCCTCCCCGCACCGTACTGGACCACCTACCCCGAGGCTATCCGTCTAGCCGACGGCACCCCCGTCGAGGTGTTCGCGGGCGCGGATCAGGACTACAAGGTCACCGTCGCGCAGCTGGAGGAGGCGCGCACGTCGCGCACCACGGCGCTCGTCTTCGTATCGCCCTCCAACCCCACGGGGTCGGTCTACACCGCCGAAGAGACGAAGGCGATCGGCGAGTGGGCCGTGGAGCACGGCATCTGGATCATCTCCGATGAGATCTACCAGAACCTCGTCTATGAGGGTGCCTCCGCGACGTCGATCGTTTCCGCTGTGCCGGAGGCGGCGGCACAGACGATCCTCATCAACGGCGTCGCGAAGACCTATGCGATGACCGGGTGGCGCGTGGGATGGATGGTGGGCCCCGTCGATGCGATCAAGGTCGCGGGGAACCTGCAGTCGCACCTGTCGAGCAACGTCAACAACGTCACGCAGCGGGCAGCGATCGCCGCCCTCACCGGACCGCAGGATGAGGCGGAGCAATTCCGCGAGGCCTTCGACCGGCGCCGGAAGCTCATCGTCAGTGAGCTGTCGAAGATCGACGGCGTCACTGTGCCGACCCCGCTCGGCGCGTTCTACGTGTACCCCGATGTGCGGGGTCTCCTGGGCCGCACGTGGGCCGGAGTGACGCCTCAGACCTCCCTCGAGCTCGCCGACCTCATCCTGGAGAAGGCCGAGGTCGCGGTCGTTCCCGGAGAGGCCTTCGGACCGTCCGGGTATCTGCGCCTGTCGTACGCCCTGGGCGATGACGCGCTGCGGGAGGGCGTCCAGCGCCTCCAGCGGCTGTTCGCC
>JAATFJ010000015.1 GCA_015655255.1 Actinomycetales bacterium
GGCTGGACCGAGGCGGCGCCGACGGTCGACATCGGTTCCTTCACGACGACGCTCACACCGCGCGGCGACGGCTATGTGCTCGACGGGGTCAAGGCCTATTCGACGGGCAGCCTCTATGCCGATTGGCTGCAGGTGAGCGCGGTGCTTCCCGACGGCACGAGCGCCGTCGCCACGGTCGACGCCCGCGCGACGGGTGTGGAGACGCTCGATGATTGGTCGGGGTTCGGACAGCGGCTCAGCGCGAGCGGCACGACGCGCTTCTCCGGGGTCATCGTCGCGCACGACGATGTCGAGGTGCGCACCGGCGGGGATCTCCGGATCACCGCGCTCGCCCAGCTCGTGCTGCTCGCCGTGCTCGTGGGCATCGGGGACGCCGTCCGCGCGGCGGCGACGACGATCGTCCGGGAGGGAGACCGCTCACATCCGGAGGACGACCCCGTGCACAGTGCGCGGTTGGGGGCGATCCTCGGCGCGCAGTTCGGGGCGCGGTCCGCCTTCGCCACCGCTGCCCGTACGCTCGCCGCGGCCGTTCCCGATGCAGGCCCCCGCACAGACGATGCCGCACCGCGCAGCCGCGCGGCCCTCGACGCCACCTTCCGCGCGCAGCTCGTCGTCGCCGAGGCCGTGCTGCGCGCCACGACCGAGGCGGCAGCGCTGTCCGCTCAACTCGCACCCGGGCGCTCCGGTGAGATCGAACGGCACTGGCAGAACGCGCGCACCCTCGTCTCGCACAATCCGCTGGAGTTCCGCCGCCGCTCGCTCGGCGACACCGCGGCCTGGGGCATCGATCCGCTCGCGCAGCGGGACGCGCGCCCGAGAAGGACGGCACCGCTTTCCGAGGGGAACGTCGCATGAAGGTCCTCGTCTCCACCCTCGGCAAGGGTGATCCGGAGGGCAAGGAAAGCCCCGGGGAGGCGCTCGCCGCTCTCCTCCGCCTCGCGACGCACACGGAGGAGCGGGGCTTCGACGCCTTCGGCGTCGGGGAACGGCACAACGCCCCCTACTTCACCTCCGCTCCCCCGGTGATCCTCGCCGCGATCGCAGAACGGGTGCCCCGCATCGAGCTGTTCACGACGGTCACCGTCATCAGCCAGCTCGATCCGCTGCGCGCCGCGGAGGACTACGCCACCCTCGATCAGCTCAGCGGAGGACGACTGTCCCTCGTCATCGGACGCGGCCAGGAGTACGACCGGTACGCCCGCTTCGGTCAGGAATACGAGCGCCAGTGGGACTACACCGACGAGCGCGCACGCCTCCTGCGCCGGCTGCTCGACGAGCAGTCCGTCTCGTGGGAGGGCTGGTCGCGACCGCCGCTCGCCGACGTCACCATCTCCCCGCGGCCCCGGCAGGCGCATCTGCCCATCTGGCACGGAAGCATCTCCAGCGAGCGCACCCGCCGGCTCGCCGTCGAGCTGGGCGATCCGTTCTTCATCGTCAACGGGTTCCTCGATGCGGGCACCTACCGCGACGCTGTCGACGGATACCGGGAGCTGTGGGCGGAGTACGGACGCGATCCCGCCGACGCCGTCGTCGGCGCGGGGAACGCAGTCTTCGCGATCGACCGGGATTCCGCCCGCGCCCGTCGCATCGCCGAGCGCTACCACGCGCCGGACACCCGCACCGTCAACTCCGTCCGGGAGACGGGACAGCCCTATCTCGACGTCGCCGCAGCCGCAGGGCCGGAGGGGGTCGCTCTTGTGGGCAGCCCCGCAGAGATCGTCGACCGCATCGCTCAGCACCACGAATGGTACGGCAACGAGCTCATGACGATCGGGATCACCTCCTTCGAGGAGACGGAGGCGCGGCGACAGCTCGACCTCTTTGCCGCCGAGGTGCTCCCGCACATCCGAGAGCTCTGAGGCCCAGGAAAGGAACCCCATGACGATCCCCCTCCTCGCCGTATCGATCGGCGAGAACCTCGGCGTCGAGATCGTGTCCGGGCGGCACGACGCCCTCCGCGCGCTCCTCGCACATCCCGCCGTCGCCTTCGCCGTCACCGGGGCCGAGCGCGACCCGCTCGGACCGGGCATCGGAGCCGATCCCTCGATCGTCGCGGCGACCCTGATCTCGTATGTGCCCGACGGCGCGGGCGTCCTCGTCGCCGGTCGCCCCGGAGCCGACCATCCCTACAACCTTGCCCGCCGCATCCTCAGCCTCGATCATCTCTCCCACGGAAGATCCGGCGTGCTGTTCGCGGGAGTCGATCGGCGCGGCAGCGGGCAGAACGGCTGGATCCCCACCGCCGACGACGACACCCTCCTGAGGGAGACGGCGACGATCCTCGACGAGCTCTTCGCCGCGTGGCCGCTGGACGCGTTCCCCGCCGATCAGCAGAGCGGCCAGTACGTGGACACCGATCGCGTGCAGCACATCGGCTTCGAGGGTGCGTACTCCGTGTTGGGGCCGCTCACCGCCCCCGGATCCTCGCAGGGGCTTCCCCTCCGCGCGCAGCTCGTCCCTCCCGGTCGCGCCGCGCTGCCGGGGCTCGACATCGTCGTCCGCGAGGGAGATGACCCCATCGCCGACGCCGAGGAGGCGGCCTTCACGCTCCGGCACCGACCCGTGTCCGCGTGGAGCGGCACGGAACAGGTCTCCCCTGACGGGGTCCTTCTCACCGTCGACTCCTCCGAGGACATCGCCACCGTCCTCGATGCGCTCGGCCGCCCGCACGGGAGACACCCCGCGGGCACGCTGCGCGATCGGATCGGAATCCCCGCGCCCCGCATCCTGCTCGATCACGCCACCCCGGCCTTCCTCGAAGGGAGCACTCGATGAGCCGCCGTCTCGTCCTCAACCTCAATACCCTCGGTGTCGGTCAGCGTCCTGCGGCATGGCGGCATGATCGCATCCCCCCGCACGCGATCATCGATCCGGACTACTGGACGGAGGTGGCGCGCATCGCCGAGCGCGGGAAGCTCGATGCGATCTTCCTCGCCGACGGCCCGGGCCTCGTCGACCCATCGCACCGGCCCAGCGGTTTCCTCGAACCGAGCGTGCTCGACGCCTTCCTCGCGGCGCGCACGGAGAGCATCGGCTTCGTGACGACCGCGACCTCGACGTTCAACGATCCCGTCGAGTGGGCCGCCCGCGCGCTCAGCATCGATCTCGCCAGCGGCGGCCGCTTCGCGTGGAACGTCGTCACCACGGCCGCCTCGCGGAGGATCGGAGGGAACTTCGGCGTCACCGAGTTCCCGGACCGGGACACCCGCTACGCGCGGGCGGAGGAGTTCATCCGCGCCGTCCGCGCGCTCTGGCTCTCCGCCGGAACGGGGCAGGACGTGCATTTCGACGGCGCGCACTTCCGCTTCCAGACGCACCTGGATCTGCCGCCCTCCCCGCAGGGGCATCCGCTCATCGTGCAGGCCGGGGGCTCCCCGCAGGGGCACGGCCTCGGCGTGCGCAACGCCGATGTGCTGTTCACGGCGGAACTCGTGCTCCCCGCCGCGCAGGAGCACTATCGGGCCGTGAAGCAGCATGCCGCCGAGGCGGGACGCGACCCCGATTCCCTCCTCGTGCTCCCCGGCGTCTCCTTCGTCCTCGCCGATACGGAGCAGGCGGCGATCGAGAAGTACGACGCCCTCGAAGAACTCGTCCCCGGCGCCTTCGACTACGCGCTCTCCCGGTTCAGCGATTCCCTCGGCGCCGATGCCCGCGAGCTCGACCTCGACCGGCCGATCCCCGAGACGCTCCTCACGGCGACGCCGGATGCCGCGACCTTCCGTGGTTCCCTGGGTTACCGCGAATCGCTTCTGCGCCTCGTCGCGACGCGGCCGGGGGCGAGCCTGCGCACGCTGCTCCGCGCGTTCGGCGGCTACGGCCAGCGCATCATCATCGGCACCCCGGAGCAAGCCGCGGACGGCATCGCCGAATGGTTCGAGAACGGCGCGGCCGACGGCTTCAACCTCATGATCGATCGCGTCCCCGACGGGCTGGAGCTGTTCGTCGACCACGTCGTCCCGCTGCTGCAGCGACGGGGGCTCTTCCGAACCGAGTACGAGGACCCCACGCTGCGAGGCAGGCTCGGCCTGCCCGTGCGCGCGCCGCATCCCGTGGGGTGAGTCGCCGAGAGCCCGCGCGCCCCGCATGTCCGCATGTTGCGAAAAAGCGTGCGCTCGGGCGCGCGGGTGTCTAGCCTCGCCCTATGACCGGTCTTCCCTCTGTGCCCTCTCCCCACGGCGACGAGAAGGGTTCCGCGGAACGCTGGGAGGAGGGATCGGTCTCGGCCGACGACTTCAAGGCCCTCTTCCGCGGGCATCCCGGGGGCGTCGCGGTCATCACCGCGTACGGCGAGAACGGGCCTGTGGCGCTCACCGCTTCGTCCGTGTCCTCGGTGAGCGTCGATCCGCCGCTGCTCGTGTTCTCCGTGTCGTCGATCTCCTCCTCGACACCCGCGATCCTCGCCGCATCGACGATCGTCGTCCATCTCCTCGACGCCGACGACATCGACATCGCCCGGCTCGGGGCGACGAGCGGCATCGACCGCTTCGCCGATGAGAGCACGTGGACGCGACTCGCGACGGGCGAACCCGTCTTCGCGGGTACCCGCGCCTGGGCGCGCTGCGCGATCGTCAGCCGGATGGATGCGGGCGGCTCGACCGTCATCGCCGCCCATGCGCTGCAGTCCAGCATCGAACGCGATGTGGCGCCCGGCGAGCCCGGCAACGCGCTCGTGTACCACAATCGAACATGGCACCGACTGAGCGATCAGTCCCGCCTGCACTGACTCCCCTCCCCACCGCCAACCCCAGGAAGAAGACATGAGCGACTACCTCGACCGCGAGATCGACAAGACCTACACGAAGGTCTACAAGAAGGAGACTCCGGACATCCTCGCCGCGTTCACGGCGTTCGACGGCGCCGTCTTCGCGAAGGAGGGACGCGAGATCCCGCTGAAGTACCGCGAGCTCATCGCACTCGCCGTGGGCATCACGACCCAGTGCGTGTACTGCATCGAGGCGCACTCGCAGAAGGCCGTCGCCGCGGGCGCGAGCGAGACGGAACTCGCCGAAGCCGCCTGGGTCGCCACCGCTATCCGCGCAGGGGGCGGTTTCGCGCACGGCCGTCTCGGCTTCAAGTTCACCGACACGCACGAGCACTGAGCCGCGTCGCTGCGATGTCCGCACCCGAACTGGACCCCGCACGGCAGTGGATCGTCGTCGACACCGATACCGGGATCGACGACGCGCACGCCCTGCTCTATCTGCTCGCGCAGCCCGATGTGGAGATCCTCGGCATCACCACGATCTACGGGAACTGCTCCGTGGAGGACTCCGCCCGTAACGTCGCCTACGTCCTGGACGTCGCGGGCGCCACGGGTATCCCGATCTATGGCGGCGCCGATCGCCCCCTGGAGGGCGAGGCGTCGATCGCGTGGTTCGTGCACGGCCACGACGGTCTGGGCGACCGTGGTCTCGTGCGCCCGGAGCCGCAGCTCGCGCCGGAGAGCGCGGCCGAC
>JAATFJ010000264.1 GCA_015655255.1 Actinomycetales bacterium
GCGCGCGTGGTCGCGGGGCAGTTCGTGGGGAACGCGCAGTCGGAGCGGCACGACACCGCGCGCATCACCACGCAGCTGGAGCGCGAGGGGGACGAGATCTTCCTCAGCGGAACCAAGTACTACACAACGGGCAGCATCTATGCCGACTGGATCCACCTCGCCGCTCTGGACGGTGACGAACGCGTCGGAGTGACGGTGACGGCCCATCATCCGGGCGTCCGCTCCGTCGACGACTGGGACGGCTTCGGTCAGCCGCTCACCGGATCCGGGACGACGACCTTCGACCGTGTCCCCGTCGACAGCGTCGAGATCGAGGCCACGGATATCGCTCCGGAACGCTGGCATCTGCTCAGCTCGGTCTTTCAGTTGTGTCTCATTGCGGTCATCGCCGGTATCGCACAGCGCGCCCTCGACGACACCATCGACTACGTTCGTCCACGGCAGCGGACCTTCGGGTTCTCCGGCGAGACGGTTCCGCGAGAGGACCCCCTCGTGCAACTCGTCATCGGAAAACTCAGCGCGGCGGCCGCGAGCGCTCGGCGCCTCGTCCTCTCCGTCGCCAAGGATCTCGGCGCAGCAACCGATCGTGGTGCACCCACCGAGGAACTCCGTGACATCCATCTCGAGGTGTTCCGTCTTCAGGAGATCGTTCCGCGACTGGCCCTCGATGCGGCGACGGAACTCTTCGAGGTCGGCGGGGCTTCTGCCGTCGGAACGGGGCGTGCCCTGGACCGGCACTGGCGCAATATCCGCACGATCGCCTCGCACAATCCCGTCATGCAGCGACTGCGTGCGGTGGGTCAGTTCCACCTCACGGGAGAGCTGCCGCAGTGGAAGGCACCCGGCGCATGAGCGAACTCGTCGACAGATTCCGTTCTGTTTTCGACGAGGTCGGCGCTGATGCCGTCGCGCGTGAGCACGAACGTCGTCAACCTTTTGCGGAAGTGGAGAAGCTCCGGCAGGCCGGGTTCACCCGGGTGAGCGTTCCCCGCGAGTTCGGTGGGGACGGCGCCGACGAGGTCGAGCTGTTCGAGCTGCTCACCGAACTCGCCCGTCGCGACTCGAATCTCGCTCAGCTCTTCCGCTCGCACTTCGGCCATGTCGATCGCACGCGCCACCAACCGCCATCCGTGACGCGCGAACGTCGGCTTCGCGCGATCGCGGCGGGCCGCATCCACGGGAATGCCACCTTTGAGAAGGGCCCCGCGCTCGTCGGAAGTCAATCGACGCGTCTCAGCGAGGACGCCCAGGGCCTTCGCCTCGATGGGAAGAAGTTCTACAGCACGGGAACACTGTTCGCCGATCAGACCTCGGTTCTCGCGGACCGCGACGGAGAACTCGTGAGCGTCATCGTCGCGACGGACGCACCCGGGCTGACGCGGATCGACGACTGGGACGGCTTCGGGCAGCGTATGACCGGATCGGGAACGACCGCCTTTGATGGCGTCCGCGTCGACCCTGAGAATGTGATCCTCCGGGATACGCATGCGGGACACGGAGGATCCTTCGTACAGCTCGTGCTGCTGGCGGTGGCGACGGGGATCGGCCGCGCGGTTGTCGACGATGCGGTGCGGTACGTCCGCGCCCGTACCCGTGGTTATTCGCACGCGAGCGGCGCGACGCCGCGAGAGGACCCCATCGTCCAGGAGGTCGTCGGAACCCTTTCTGCCGCCTCATTCGCCGCGGATGCGGCTCTCGCGCACGCCGTCCGCGCGCTCCAGAAGGTCAGCGATGCAACGCTCGCGGGCGCGGAGGAGAAGGCCATCGCCGGTTTCATCGCCGACGTGGATCTTCAGACCACCCGCGCTCAGCTCGTCGTCCTGCCGAATGTGCTGCGCGCAGCGACCGAGCTGTTCGAGGTCGGCGGAGCGAGCGCCGTGGGGGAGAGGCTCGCCCTCGACCGCCACTGGCGCAATGCGCGGACGGTCGCCTCTCACAACCCCGCGCGTTACAAGGCGCGAATCGTCGGCGACCACCTCGTGAACGACACCCCTGTAGTGTCCTGGTGGACGAGCGGGGAAACGGCATGAACGAAAGCGGAGACACAAGATCGTGACGGAGAAGAAGAAGCTCATCCTCAATCTCTTCGAGATGAACACGGTGAGCCATATCACCCACGGTCTGTGGACACTGCCGGGGAACAACCGGCACCGTTTCGAGCAGATCGAGTACTGGACCGAGCTGGCGCAGATCCTGGAGGACGGAGGCTTCCATGGTCTCTTCCTCGCCGATGTCGTCGGCGCGTATGACACGTTCCGCGGCGGGCCGGAAACCGCGATCGCGGAAGGGCTTCAGATCCCCTCGAATGATCCCCTGCTCGTGATCCCCGCGATGGCCGTCGTCACGAAGCATCTGGGGTTCGGGGCGACCTTCTCGACGAGCTACGAGCCGCCGTTCGCCTTTGCGCGGAGGATGTCGACACTCGATCACCTCACCAAGGGTCGTGTCGGCTGGAACATCGTCACGTCCTATCTGCCGAACGCCGCCCGCAACTTCGGCCTCGCCGAGGAGATCCCGCACGACCGTCGCTACGAGATTGCGGATGAGTTCCTCGACGTCGTCTACAAGCTGTGGGAGGGCTCCTGGGACGATGACGCCGTCCTCATCGATCGGGAGCGCGGGGTGTACAGCGACCCCGCGAAGGTGCGGTACATCGACCACGCCGGTGAGAACTTCCGTGTCACCGGTCCCCATCTCGCCTCCCCGTCGCCGCAACGGACGCCCGTGCTCTACCAGGCGACGGGATCGCCCGCGGGCATCGAGTTCGCGGGTCGCCACGCCGAACTGGTTTTCACGGGTGGGCGCACGGCGGGGGACTTCCGGAGGAACGTCGCCGCGATGCGCGCCGCTGCGGTCCGGCAGGGTCGCAGCGCCGATGCGCTCCGCTTTCTCGTGCAGGCAGGGGTCGTTGTCGCCCGCACCGAGGAAGAGGCCGCCGATCGCTGGCGGCTCTATCAGGAACGCACGAGTGTCGAGGGCATTCTCGCTCACGCGGGCTTCGCCCTGGACCTCCCCGCTCTTCCCGCCGAGCGGACGATCGGCGAGGCGCTGGCGGATGCGGGATTGCCGCGTGAGACGATTCCCTACCTGAGTCCAGAGACCACCGTGGGCGAAGCGCTCGAGACGATCCGCGGGCAGCGGGAGGGGCGCTACTTCGTCGCGGGGACACCCTCCGTGGTGGTGGATGAGATCGAGCGATGGCTGGATGAGGACGGCGTGGATGGGATCAACCTCCGTCAGTATCACTCCTTCGATACGGCACGTGATTTCGCGGAACTCGTCGTCCCGGAACTCCGTCGTCGTGGACGGCTCGACGAACGCCCGGAGACGCCGACCACGCTTCGCGAGACGCTTTTCGGCGAAGGCCCGCGTCTTCCGTGCTCGCATCCTGCGGCTCGTTACCGCGACCCTGCCGCTTTGCGGATACCCGTTGTTCCGCTGCGCTTTGAATGAGGGAACCCGGTCGCTCACCGTCCTGAAATGGGGCGGGACGCCCCCGTCACCGCTTCCGCGCGCGCCCTTTCGTACGTGAGGACGAGCTCGGCAGACCCGCCGCCGCGAGTTCGATGAACGCGCGGTCGAGGATGTTGCCCAGCGACGCCGCGTCGTCCTGTGTCCACAACTACCAAGACTGGTCCAGGACGGCGACCGCGGCCGCGGCGAGGATATGTGCTGTGAACACCTCGAAACCGGCGTCGAGGATGGAGTCGGCGAGGTTCTCGATCTGCGGGGCGCGGGCGCGGCGCAGCTGCGCGCCGAGGGCGGGCAGTGTCTGGATGAGACGCAGGCGGTCGCGCTGCCGGATCGGTGTGGACTCTGAGAGCTCTACGGCGGGCTCGAAGGCCACGCGCAAGCGTTCCCAGAGCGAGCTCGCGGGATCGACCGCGGCTTCGCGGAACGCATCGCCGAACTGCGGTGCCGGGCCCAGCATCGCCGAGATGATGACCTCGTCCTTCGAGCCAAGGTAGCGGTAGAAGGTGGGTCGGGAAATGCCCAAGTGTCGGGCGAGGTCGTCGGCGGTGAGGTTCTCGTAGCCGCGGTCGAGGATGAGCTCGAAAGCCGACTCAGCCATTTCGGCACGGAGGACCTCGTGCGCTCGTTCGCGAAGCTCGTACTTCATACAGTGTATTCTAACTGATACAGTATCTCAGATTCTATACATCGTCTCTCCCGAGAGGTCTTCGTGCACGCGCCTTCCGCCGCCTCCGCATCTCCCTACAGCCGCGCCCGGCAGAACCTCGTCGTCGCGGTGCTCGCCTTCGCCGGGATGGGGGCTTCGTTCATGCAGACGATCCTCATCCCCATCCAGAGCGAACTCCCGCAACTTCTGAACGCCGCACCCGCGGAAACCGCGTGGGTCATCACGGCCACCCTCCTCGCCTCGGCGGTCGCCGTGCCCATCGCGGGAAAGCTCGGCGACATGTTTGGAAAGCGCACGGTCGCCCTCGTCCTTCTCGGCGTCCTCATCGCAGGCTCCGCAGTCTGTGCCGTGGCACCGGGGCTGGTGACGATGATCGTCGGTCGCGCGCTGCAGGGAATGGGCATGGGCGTCATCCCGCTGGGGATATCCCTGCTTCGTGACGTCGTCAGCCCGAAGAAGCTGGGCACGTCCATCGCCCTCGTCTCGGCCACCCTGGGCGTCGGCGGCGCCATCGGCCTGCCCATCAGCGCCCTCGTCGTGCAGAACGCCGACTGGCATATGCTCTTCGTCTTCGCGACGGCCATCGCCCTCATCGCCTTCGTCCTCGTGTTCCTCATCGTCCCCCGCACGGGCGGCGGCACGGGAGGGCACGTCGACATCGTCGGTGCCGTGGGGCTGGCGATCTGTCTCGTGGGCGTGCTCCTCGCCGTCTCGCAGGGCAACACCTGGGGATGGGGATCCGTGCCGACCCTCGCGTGCGGGATCGCGGGGATCCTCGTGCTCCTCGCCTGGGGCGTTTACGAGATGCGCGTGAAGAACCCCCTCGTCGATCTGCGCGTCACCGCGCGTCCCGCGGTGCTCACCACCAACCTCGCCTCGGTGGCGATGGGCTTCGCACTGTTCTCCTCGAGCATCGCCTTCCCGCAGCTGCTGGAGGCACCTGCGGCCGCCGGGGGCCTCGGCCTCGGCCTTCTTCCTGCGAGCCTCCTTCTCATGCCCTCCGGCTTAGCGATGCTCGCCATGTCGCCGATTGCCGGACGCATCGAGCGAACCGTCGGACCCAAGCCACTCTTCGTCGCCGGTGCGCTCGTCATCACGGTCGCCTACCTCGTGTGCGTATTCGTCCCCCTGCAGGCGGTGACGATCGCCATCGTGAACACCAGCATCGGCGTCGGCATCGGGCTGGGCTACGCGGCCATGCC
>JAATFJ010000207.1 GCA_015655255.1 Actinomycetales bacterium
CGCCGCCGCCGAAGCCATCGCCGCGCATGTCGCGACCACCGAAGTGACCCTCACGGGCGGGGACGGCGACGTCACCCTCACGGGCGCCGACCTCGGCGCGACGGTCGACGCCAAGGCCCTCGCCGACGAGGCCTTCGCTTCCCGCCCCATGTGGAACCTCGGCTCCTGGATGTCCGAACCGATCGCCGCGGAGGTCACCCTCGACTCCGCGACCGCCGACGCCGCGCTGCGCGACTCCGTACCGACCGGCTTCGTCGACGCGACCGACGCAACCGTCGCCTTCGACGCGGCGAGCGGCACCTACGTCACGACGCCCGCAAAGGCGGGCAGCGGCATCGACTCGGCCGCTCTCGGCGCGGCGCTCTCCGCGACCATAGACGACGGCGACTCCTCCCTCACATTCTCGGGCGACCCTGCCGAGGTCCCCGCCGCGATCAGCGACGACGAGGCGGGCACGACGGCGAACACCCTGAACACGATGCTCGGCTCCATCGGCTTCTACGTCGGTGAGGAACGCGCGGTCCCCATCGACGCCGCAACCGCCACCTCGTGGATCACCGTCACCGCGGAGGACGGTGCCCTGAGCATCCAGGCGGACAGCACCGCCATCCAGAGCGCGGTCGACGCCTTGCCGGGTGAGGTCAATCGCGCCGCAGTGAACGGATCCGCCATCGTCAATTCCGCGGGCACGATCATCAAGGAGATCGTCGCCGGCGTCACAGGACGAGAGCTCGGCGACACGAGCGACGTCGCCTCCTCCTTCGCGAGCCAGATCGGCGACGGGAACGGCGTCTATGCGCTCTCCGTCAACGAGACGCCCTTCGAGACCGCCACGGTGTACCGGCACATCGAGGTCAACCTCAGCGAGCAGCGTACCTACCTCTACGAGGGCGACACGGTCGTCAGCTCCTACGCGATCTCCTCCGGTCTCTCCGGCACGCCGACGCCGACGGGGAACTTCACCGTGTTTGCGCACTCGAGCCTCACCGACATGGGCTGCTACGAAGGCGCACCCTACTGCACGGAGGACGTGCCCTGGAGCACATGGTTCGCGCCGGATATCGCCTTCCACGGCGCCTACTGGCACAACAACTTCGGTACCCCGATGAGCCACGGCTGCGTGAACATGCCCGTCGACATCGCCAAGTACGTGTACGACTGGGCGCCCGTCGGCACCGAGGTCTGGGTGCACGCCTGAGACGAACTGCCTGAGACGAAAAAGGAGGAGGGGCCGGACATCGCGTCCGACCCCTCCTCCTTTTCTGCGTCCTATAGGGCGTCGATGATCGCGTTAAGTGTGGCGGAGGGCCGCATGACGGCGGCGACCTTCTCCGCATCCGGCAGGTAGTAGCCGCCGATGTCCGCGGGCGAGCCCTGACCAGCGTTCAGCTCCGCGACGATGCTCTCCTCCCCCGTGGCAAGAGCCTCGGCGACAGGGGAGAAGGCCGCAGCGAGCGCCGCGTCCTTGTCCTGCGCCGCCAATTCCTGCGCCCAGTACAGGGCGAGGTAGAAGTGGCTGCCGCGGTTGTCGATCGTGCCGAGCTTCCGGCCCGGGGAGCGATCCTCCTCGAGGAAGGTCCCCGTGGCGGCGTCAAGGGTGTCCGCGAGGATCTGCGCCTGCACATTGCCCGCGCGCTGGGCGAAGTGCTCGAGCGAGGCGGCGAGGGCGAAGAACTCGCCGAGGGAATCCCAGCGCAGGTAGTCCTCCTCGACGAGCTGCTGCACGTGCTTGGGCGCGGAGCCGCCCGCCCCCGTCTCGAACAGCCCGCCGCCCGCGAGCAGCGGGACAATGGAGAGCATCTTCGAGCTCGTACCGAGTTCGAGGATGGGGAAGAGGTCGGTGAGGTAGTCGCGGAGCACGTTGCCCGTGACGGAGATCGTGTCCTTGCCCTCGCGCATCCGGCTGAGCGAGTAGCGCGTCGCCTCCTCGGGCGTGAGGATCTCGATCGTGAGGCCGTCGGTGTCGAGTTCGGCGAGCGTGGCCCGCACCTTCTCGATGAGCGCGGCGTCGTGCGAGCGGGCCGGATCCAGCCAGAACACGGCTGGTACGCCCGTCGCCCGGGCGCGGCCCACGGCGAGTCCGACCCAGTCGCGGATGGGGACGTCCTTGGCCTGCGTGCCGCGCCAGATGTCGCCCTTCTCGACGGCGTGCTCGATGAGCACCTCGCCGGAGGAGGAGACGACCTGCACACGTCCTGCGGCCGCGATCTCGAATGTCTTGTCGTGGCTGCCGTACTCCTCGGCGGCCTGCGCCATGAGACCGACGTTCGGCACGGAGCCGATCGTCGAGGGGTCGAGCGGCCCGTTCTCTATGACGTCCTCGATCGTCGCCTGGTAGACGCCCGCGTAGGAGGAGTCCGGGATGACGGCAAGGGTGTCGTCCTCGCCACCGTCCTTGCCCCACAGCTCGCCGCCGTTGCGGATGAGCGCGGGCATCGACGCATCGACGATGACGTCGGAAGGGACGTGCAGGTTCGTGATACCCCGGTCCGAGTTCACATAGGACAGCCGCGGCCCGTTCTCCATGGCGCGGAAGAAGTCCTCGGCGACGGCCTCACCGCCTTCCAGGTCGGCGAGACCGGAGAGGATCGAGCCGAGGCCGTCATTGGCGCTAAGTCCCGCGGCGGCGAGCGTCGCGCCGTGCCGCGCGAAGACCTCGGCGAAGTACGCCTTCACGACGTGGCCGAAGATGATGGGATCGGAGACCTTCATCATCGTCGCCTTGAGGTGGACCGAGTAGAGGACGTCGTCCTCCTTGGCCGTCGCGAGCGTCCCGTCGAGGAAGGCGTCGAGCGCTGAGGCGGAGAGGAAGGTGCCGTCGACGACCTCGCCGGGGAGGACCGTGAGGTTCTCCTTGAGCACGGTGACGGTGCCGTCCGCAGCGACGTGCTGGATCGTCAGCACATCGTCGTGTTCCAGGACGACCGACTTCTCGTTGCTCGCGAAATCGTCGTGGCCCAGGGTGGCGACGTGGGTCTTCGATCCCGCGGCGAAGGCCTTGTTGCGGTGCGGGTGCTTGCGTGCGTAGTTCTTGATGGCGAGCGGGGCACGGCGGTCGCTGTTGCCCTCGCGGAGCACGGGGTTCACGGCGGAACCCTTGATACGGTCGTAGCGGGCGCGCACGTCCTTCTCCGCGAGCGTCTGCGGGTCGTCGGGGAAGTCGGGGACGTCGAAGCCCTTCGACTGCAGCTCGGCGATCGCGGCCTTGAGCTGCGGGATCGAGGCGGAGATGTTGGGGAGCTTGATGATGTTCGCCTCGGGCAACGTCGCGAGGCCGCCCAGCTCGGCGAGCGCGTCGCCCACCTGCTGCTCAGCGCTCAGACGCTGCGGGAAGGCGGCGAGGATGCGTCCGGCGAGCGAGATGTCGCGCGTCTCGATCTCTACCCCGGCTTTTCCGGTGTAGGCCTGGACGATGGGGAGGAAGGACGCCGTGGCCAGAGCCGGTGCCTCGTCGGTGTAGGTGTAGATGATGGCTTCGTCGGTCACCGCGAGCTTCTCCGTTCACGAGGGCATATTGTCTCGATACCAAGATACCCGAGCGGCCTCTCATGTCTTCACCCGATGTTTCTGCGCGCAGCATAGACGGAGCGGTTACTCTGGGCTTATGTCGGAACTGCATGTGGTCGAGCTCTCTGCGGCGACGATCGTCGCCGTCAACAACCTGTCTCTCAAGCCGGGACAAGAGCAGTTCCTCGCGCCCGTGTCCTACGGTGTCGCCGCAACCGTCTTGGATCCGCGCACCTCCTGGCAGCGCGTGGTCCTCGACGCTGACGAGGTCGTCGGCTTCGTGAGCGCGAACTTCGATCCCGATGCGCACGACGAGCACTTCCGCTCCGTGCTGTGGCGCATCAACGTCGACGCGGACGACCAGGGGCGAGGCGTGGGCCGATTCGCCGTGGAGACCCTGGTGGCCGAAGCGAAAGAACACGGCTTCGATCATGTGAACGTCATCTACGAAGCCGGTGAGGGCGGGCCAGAGGCCTTCTTCCACCGCGTCGGCTTCTCCCCCGTGGGCGAGACCGAGTACGGCGAGATCATCGCCGAAATCCGGATCCCCTCCTAGACCGGCGGCGGGGCCACGGATCCCCTCCCCTACCGTGGCTCCGTCGCCTTACCTCCGTACGCCGGCCGCCCGCTCCGCGATATCGAGGGCGCGTCGCAACTCAGAGACGGCGTCGCGGTAGGCGGAGAAATCCTCGGGAGCGATCTTCGTCGCCGTCGCCAGGGGCCGCAGTTCCTGGGCGCGGCGCATCGCCGTGAGGAACGCAGCGGTCGCCGGGGTGCGCGCATCGCTCATGGCGGGGAAGGAGATAGCGCGGCCGGGGTCTGTCTCGTACTCCATCCAGCGCGCGACCACCGCGTCATGCGTCTCCCACTCCCGCACGAGCGGACGGCGGGCCGGGTCCGCGGTGGTCGGGAGCTCCGCGCGCGCAGCACCGAGGCGTTGCCGACGGGTGCGGACATCCGCTGCGGCCGATCGCGCCGTAAGTTTGGCGCGCTGCAGCTCGCGGCGCGCCGCGACCACCTCGTCGAAGGAGGCGCGGCCTCCCGCCCGCGCGGCCGCGGTGCTGCGGAGCTCTGCGCGCGCGAGGCGCAGCGCCACTCGCGACTAGGTCAGCGCATGCTCGGCCTCGCGGACGTCGTGACGGGCGGCGCGCACCGCGATACGGCGGTCCTTCGCAGCGCTCCGGGGGCGCAGCCCGAAAGCCGCGGCGACGCCGGCGCCGACGGCGAGCGGCCCGACCCACCAGAACTCCACGACGCTCGCCCAGAACGGATCCACGCCCCCATGCTAACCGCGCGTCCCTCAGACGAGGGTCGACTGCCACGCCGCATGCAGCTGGGCGAACCTCCCCGTTCCTCCCATGAGCGCCGCAGGTTCATCGTCCTCGACGATGCGCCCCTGCTCCATCACGAGCACCCGATCGGCGATGGCGACGGTGGACAGGCGGTGGGCGATGATGATCGCCGTGCGGTCGGCGAGCAGCGTCTGCAGCGCGTCCTGGATGAGCCGCTCCGAGGGGATGTCGAGCGATGCCGTCGCCTCATCAAGGATGAGCACGGCAGGGTCGGCGAGGAAGGCGCGCGCGAAGGAGATGAGCTGTCGCTGTCCCGCCGAAACGCGGCCGCCGCGTTTGTTCACATCGGTGTCGTAGCCGTCGGGGAGCGCGCGGATGAACGCATCGGCGCCCACGGCCCTCGCCGCCCGCTCGATCTCCTCGAAGGTCGCATCCGGCCGCCCCAGGGCGAGGTTGTCGGCAACGGTGCCGCTGAACCGGTAGGACTCATGCGTAACCATGACGATGGCCCTCCGCAGGTCGGCGGAGCCGAGCACGCGCAGATCCACCCCGTCGAGGGTGACGCTCCCCGCCGTGGGATCGTAGAAGCGGGAGATGAGCTTCGCGAGGGTCGATTTGCCCGCGCCCGTCGTTCCCACGAGCGCGATCGTCTGCCCCGCGGGGATGTCGAGCGAGAAGTCCGGCAGGATCGTCTTCTCCCCCGAGTAGCCGAAGGCGACCTCGTCGAAGCGCACGTGGCCGCGCGCCGCCGGAAGCGCGACGGGGGTCACCGGTTCTGGCACGGTCGGCACCTCGTCGAGCACCCCGGAGACCTTCTCCAGCGCCGCCGTCGCGGACTGGTAGGAGTTGAGGAACATCGCGATGTCCTGGATGGGGCTGAAGAAGTTGCGCACATAGAGCACGGCGGACAGGAGCACACCCACCGTGAGCGTCCCCGTGGAGACGCGGATACCGCCCCAGAGGATGACGAGTCCGATCGTGATCGCCGAGACGGCCATGAGCCCGGGCTCGAAGACTCCGAAGAGCACGAGGGAGCGACGGTTGACATCGCGGTACTCCCCGGCGAGGCGCTGGAAGACGCGGTCGTTCCGCGGCTCCTTGCGGAAGGCCTGCACGGCGCGGATCCCCGTCATCGTCTCCACGAACTGCACGATGACCTGGGCGCTGATGACCCGGGACTCGCGGTAGACCACCTGCGAACGGGAGTAGAACCAGCGCATGA
>JAATFJ010000270.1 GCA_015655255.1 Actinomycetales bacterium
CACAACGCCGCGATCATCTGCCTCGCACGCCGCCGCTGCGACGTCATCCACGCCATGCTGAAAACCGGCACCCTCTACCAGCCACACGGGACGCAAGAACTGCCCGCGGCAGCTTGACAAAACCATAGGGACACCCCCGCGCGTCAGCGGATGCGCCCGTCAGTGCGTCCGCGCGTCAGTGCCTGAGCGCGTCAGTGCGTGAGCGCGTCGACGTTGCGGCTCGCCGCATAGCCGACGAGGGGAAGCGCGCGGTCGGCCGCGAGCGCGATGCGCGCCTGCAACACCTCGGAGTTCACGACGTACCCGTCGAAATCGCTGTTGCTCGCGTAGACACCGAGCGGGAGCGTGAGCGCCTGAAAGAAGGCGAAAAGCGGCCGCAGCTGATGCTCGATGATGAGCGCGTGCCGTTCCCCACCGCCCGTCGCGGCGAGGAGGACGGGCTTGCCGACGAGCTCGTACTGACCGACGAAGTCGAAGAGGTGCTTGAACAGCCCCGTGAACGAGGCTCGGTACACGGGGCTCGCAACGATGAGGAGATCGGCGTTCTCGATCTCCACGAGCTGCTCCTCCACGACCGCGGGAAGGTCTTCCCTGCGGAGTGCCCCGGCGAGCGAGGGGCCCACGTCGGTGAGCTCGATGATCCGGGTCTCGACGGCGGCGCGTTCGGCGATGGCATCCGCGATGGCGCGGACGAGAGCCGTCGTCTTGCTCGGTTCGTGGAGCGAACCGGACACGGCGACGACACGGTAGGGAGCGGTCATATCTCCGAACGTAGCCAGGATGACGCCGCGCCGCGGAAACGGCGAAACGCGGCGTCATCCAGAGCGCTCAGGCGCCGTTGAATTCCTCGGGGTGACTGCCCACGCGTCCCGAGCCGTCGAGCGGGTCGAGGGCATCGATCGCCGCGATCTCCGCATCGGTGAGGACGACGTCGAAGACGTCGAGGTTCTCGCGCAGGCGCTCCGTGTGCACCGACTTGGGGAAGACGATGTTGCCCTTCTGCAGGTGCCAGCGGAGGACGATCTGCGCGGGCGTCTTCCCGTGTGCTGCGGCCGCGGCGGCGATCGCGGGCGTGCCGAAGAGGTCGTACTTGCCCTGGCCGAGCGGACCCCAGGCCTCGATAAGCACGCCGTTCTCCGCGGCCCAGGCCACGACGTCCCGCTGCTGGTAGGCGGGGGGCAGCTCGATCTGGTTGGCGACGGGGACGACGCCCGTCTCTGCGACGATGCGCTCCAGGTGCGGCACGAGGAAGTTCGAGACGCCGATGCTGCGCGTCAGCCCCGCATCGCGGATCTCGATGAGCTTCTCCCACGCATGCACGTAGTTGTCCTTGGCGGGAGTGGGCCAGTGCACGAGGTAAAGGTCGACCTGGTCGAGGCCGAGCCTCTCCAGGCTTTCCGCGATCGCCGCGTCCGGCTCGTCGCCGTCGTGGCGGTCGTTCCACAGCTTGGTGGTGACGAAGAGCTCGTCACGGGGAATGCCGCTCGCCGCGATAGCGGCGCCCACACCCTCCTCGTTGCCGTAGATGGCGGCGGTGTCGATGTGCCGGTAGCCGAGGGCAAGCGCCTCGGAAACGGCGCGCTCCGTCTCGGCGGCGGGCACCTTGAAGACGCCGTAGCCGAGCTGGGGGATGGTGCGTCCGTCGGTGAGTGCGAGGGAGGGGATCGTCATGATCTCAGCCTACGATCCCCCGCCGATACGGAGTCCGAATATGACCGGAGCCTTTGCGCCGTCGCACGACTGTGACAGCACCGTCGCACGGACGTCATCGACGCATGGCACGCTGGCACAATGAGGAGAACCGTATCGAGCCGTATCGAGCTGTCCGTCACGGAATCGGCCGATCTCGTCTTCGCGATCGCAGTGAACGAGGACTACACAACGGCAGCCGAGTCCTTCCTCGCTCACCTCGACGGAGCTGCCGTCGAGGTGGAGGAGCTGCCCGACGCCTTCGGCGGACGCCTGCATCGCATCCGCAGCGCACCGGGGACGCTCATCGTCGAGTATCGGGCGACCGTGACCGGGAGCATCCCGCAACCCTCCGCCTCGCCCACCGATCTTCTCGTCTTCCTGCGCCCCAGCCGCTATGCGGAATCGGATTCGCTGTCGCCGACGGCCCATGCCGAATTCAGCGGCATCGACGATCCCGCGATGATGCTCTCGTCCGTCTCCTCCTGGGTGGGAAGGGAGCTGCGCTATGAACCCGGCTCCTCGCAGCCCACCGACGGCGCCGTGCAGACGCTGCTCGCGCGCACGGGCGTCTGCCGCGACTTCGCGCACCTCTGCGTCGCCCTGCTCCGGGCTCGCGGATACCCCGCCCGACTCGTCTCGGTCTATGCCCCGGGCCTCGCGCCCATGGACTTCCACGCCGTCGCGGAGGCCTGGATCGACGGGCGCTGGTGCGTGGTGGACGCGACGACGCTCGCGCCGCGATCGAGCCTCGTGCGCATCGCCACGGGCCGCGATGCGGCGGACACTGCTTTCCTTACCGTCGTCTCCGGCCGCGCCGAGCTCGTCTCGACCGAGGTCACCGCGACGGCCGACGTCCTCCCCTCGGACGACCTCACGCACCTCGTCTCCCTCGGCTGACCCGCCCCGTCCTGACGTCCGGGTTCCCCGCGGATTTCCCTTTCCCTCTTCGTCGAGCCACCCACGTCCTGCCGAGCCACCCCTATTTTCACGCAAAGAAGTGGGCGGCTCGAAAACACAGGGGTGGCTCGGGTGGGGAGGCAGCGGGAGCAGCGGGAGGAGCGGACGGGGAGGCGGAGGAAATAAGATGGGACGTCATGTCCTCCCCCGTCATCTCCTACCCCGCGGAGCTGCCCGTCAGCGCAGCACGGGCGGAGATCGCGGCGGCCATCCGGGACCATCAGGTGGTCATCGTTGCGGGCGCGACGGGGTCGGGGAAGACGACGCAGCTGCCGAAGATCTGCCTCGAGCTGGGGCGCGAGCGCATCGCACACACCCAGCCCCGACGGCTCGCCGCACGGACGATCGCGGAGCGCGTCGCCGAGGAGCTGGGCGTCGAGCTCGGCGGGCTCGTCGGCTACAAGGTCCGCTTCACCGATCAGGTCTCCGAGCGGACGAAGATCGCGCTCATGACCGACGGAATCCTCCTCAACGAGGTCCACCGGGATCGGCTGCTGCGCCGCTACGACACGATCATCATCGACGAGGCGCATGAGCGCTCCCTCAACGTCGACTTCCTCCTCGGGTATCTGCACCGCATCCTGCCCGAGCGCCCGGATCTGAAGCTCATCATCACCTCCGCGACGATCGATCCCGAGAGCTTCGCCCGCCATTTCGCGGCGCCGGACGGCACCCCCGCGCCCGTCATCGAGGTCTCCGGCCGCACCTACCCCGTCGAGATCCGCTACCGGCCCTCCGAAACCTCGGAGAACAGCACGAACGACGGAGGAAAACCGGCGGGCTCCTCCGCCGCGCCGAAGAAACTCCGCAGTTCTGCCGCCCAGGACTCCGAGGACGAGGTCTCCGCGATCGTCTCCGCCCTCCGCGAGCTCGACGGGGAGGCGCCCGGGGACGTCCTCGTGTTCCTTCCCGGCGAGGCCGAGATCCGGGATGCCGCCGACGCTGTGCGCGGCGCCTACGGCAAAGAACGCGCACCCACCGAGGTCCTCCCCCTGTACGGCCGCCTCTCCGCCGCCGAACAGCACCGCGTCTTCGAGCGCAGCCGCGTCGCGGGCGTCCGGCGTCGCGTCGTCCTCGCCACCAACGTCGCCGAGACGAGCCTCACCGTCCCCGGCATCAAGTACGTCATCGATACGGGCACCGCCCGCATCTCCCGCTACAGCGCACGCTCCAAGGTGCAGCGCCTCCCCATCGAACCGATCTCGCAGGCCTCCGCGAACCAGCGTTCCGGAC
>JAATFJ010000331.1 GCA_015655255.1 Actinomycetales bacterium
CCCCCTGACCCCCAGTCAGGTGCGCTACCAAGCTGCGCCACATCCCGTTGTTCTATTCTCGAGCCGTACCGAGTCGTTACCGCACTTGACCCCCAGTCAAGTGCGCTACCAATCTGCGCCACATCCCGTGTCGCTGTGCTGCCAAAGCGGCACGATCACCAAGTCTAGCGTGTCTTCGGAGGTGCCGAGAACCACCGGATGAGAAATCCACACAAGGGGGCCCGCACCGCACGGTGCGGGCCCCCTCCCCCCGGCAGAGCGCGTTACGCGTTCACGAGGTCCTTGAGATTCATTACGGCACGGCCGTTGATCTTGCCATGGCGCATGTCGTCGAAGACATTGTTGATCTCGCCAAAGGGGTGCTCGTGCGCGATCGTGTGGACCTTGCCGCGGGCGGCGAAGTCGAGCGCCTCGGCGAGGTCGGCGCGCGTTCCAACGATGGAGCCGCGGAGCGTGATGCCCTTGAGCACGGTGTTGAAGATGTTCACCGGGAAATCACCGGAGGGCAGACCGTTGATGGCGACGGTTCCGCCACGGCGGACCATGTTCATCGCCTGCGCGAACGCGATCGGGCTGGGAGCGGTGACGAGGACGCCGTGCGTGCCGCCGAGCTCCTTCTGGAGGTATTCCACCGGGTCGGTCTCCTTCGCGTTGACGGTGATGGTCGCACCGAGCTTCTTCGCGAGCTCCAGCTTGTCGTCCCCCACGTCGACGGCGGCGACGTTGAGACCCATGGCGACGGCGTACTGCACGGCGAGGTGGCCGAGACCACCGACGCCGGAGATCGTCACCCACTCACCGGGACGGACGTCCGCGACCTTGAGACCCTTGTACACGGTCACGCCCGCGCAGAGGATCGGGGCGATCTCGATGGGGTCGACACCCTCGGGGATGATACCTGCGTAGCGCGCGTCGACGAGCATGTACTCGCCGAAGGAGCCGTTGGCGCTGTAACCGCCGTTGAGCTGCGACTCGCAGAGGGTCTCGCGACCCGTGAGGCAGAACACGCACTTGCCACAGGCGCTGTAGAGCCAGGCGTTGCCGATGCGGTCGCCGACCTTGATGTCGGTGACGTCGGCGACCTCAGAGCCGAGGGCGACGACGATGCCGTGTCCCTCGTGGCCCGGGATGAACGGCGGGTTGGGCTTGACGAGCCAGTCGCCTTCGATGGCGTGGAGGTCCGTGTGGCACACCCCGGTGTAGTCCACCTTGACGAGGGCCTCGAAGGGTCCCGGCTCCGGGATGCGAACTTCTTCGATGGAGAGCGGGGCGCCGAATTCATGGACGACGGCGGCCAGCATGGTGTCAGACATTAGTCCTTCTTCCTCATGGTTCTGTGCGGCGATGCGGTGGCATCCCCTGGCGCGCCAGCGGCGTTCTGTCAGCGTCGACACGCCCTCCCAGAGGATATATGAAAACAAATATGATTTCTCTCGATGTCGAGAGAATCGCGGCACTTTTTTGACGCGCTATGCACGGCACCCCGGCCTCCCCTTCCCGAGCCTGAAAGAATGGGACCCGTGCCCGTTCCCGACCATCGCCACGAGGCGATCAGCAAGACCGATCGCGTCTACGAGCACGTCCTCAGCCAGCACACCCGCGGCGAGTACGGCGCCGGGCAACGCCTCATCATCGCCCAGATCGCCGAAGAAACCGGCGTGAGCGCCGTCCCCGTCCGTGAAGCCCTCTCCCGGCTCACCGCCGACGGCATCGTCGAGTACCAGCACCAGCGCGGCTTCCGCATCCGCCGCCTCGATCCCGCCCATGTCGCCGCGGCGCTCGAAGCCCACGCCATCATCGAGGCCGCTGCCATCGGCCTCGCCGCGCGCCGCATCGACGCCGATGCCCTCGCCGAGCTGCACCGGCGCAGCGACGCCCTCTCCGCGACCATATCGGAGTTCGACGCCGTGGGCTTCGTCCGCGCGAGCGACCGTTTCCACCAGCTCCTGCTCCACTACTGCCCCAATCCGGTCCTCCTCGAACTCCTCACTCGCGGCACCCTGCACACGACCGCCCTGCAGGCCGCATCCGCCGTCCTCGCCCCGAAGAGGGCCGCCGCTGTCGTCGCCGAGCATAACCAGTTGCTCGCGCGCATCGAAGAGGGCGCCGACCCTGCCGTCATCGAAAAGCTCGCACGCACCCACCGTCTCCGTACCGCCGAGAGCTACCAGAGGTCCGTCGCGACGCGTGCCGGGCATCGCACCCCCCGAGACGCCGCGGTGCCGTCGCGCCGAGACGGAACGGTATAAGGAGAAGCACAGATGGCGGACAGCCCCGTACGCGTGGACAGCTGGCTGTGGGCCGTGCGCGTCTTCAAGACGCGATCCGCGGCCACGACCGCGTGCCGCGCCGGGCACGTCCGCATCGGCGGTGAGCGCGCCAAGGCGGCTCAGACCGTGAAACCCGGCGATGAGGTGCGCATCCGTATCTCCGGCTTCGACCGCATCCTCATCGTCTGTCAGACTCTCCGCACCCGCGTCGGCGCGCCGCTCGCCGCCCTCGCCTACGAGGATCGCACTCCGCCCCGTGAGCCCACCGCCCTCGTCGCCGTGCGCGATCGCGGCGCAGGCCGCCCCACCAAGCGGGAGCGCCGTGAGATCGACAGGCTCCGCGGCAGGGACGACCCCGAAGGAGACGGCCGTGGCTGAGGGCGCGCCGGACCCGGCGTGCCCACGGAATCTCCGCGTCTCACCGTGGTGTCCTGGAACCTCGTCCGTCCGCGACGGGCGAGGAGCGGCGTCCGGACACCCCCACGCACCTCATTGCCCGGGGCCCCGCCTGTGGTGGCCCCACCCGGGCCCCTGCACAATCTGCGTCAGGCAGCACCCTCGAGGAGCCGCCGCAGCCACCCCGCCGATTGCACCCGTGTGCCCGCGGCCTCGACACGTTCCTGCAACCCGCGATCGCTCGTCACGACAGTGACCTGCTCCTCCTCGGACAGACGCGTCTGCGCCTCGGCGAGGATTGCGTCGTCGCCCGCGGCCTCGGCACGCACGACATGCACGTCCGCATCCCCGTCCCCCTCGATGGCACGCGCAGCGCCCTCGACGACGAGCGAGATCCCGGGATACCAGCGTGTGCCCCGCAGTCCCAGCTCCGCGGCCGGCACCGCGAGGCCCGCGAGCGACGCCTGCAGACGCGCGGCCGCTCCCGCCCGGTCCTTCCACCATCCGTCCGGCACGGAACCGACGACATTCGCCGCGTCGACGACGAGAACGGGGTGCACGGGCAAAAGCTCCCGCAGCACGGGCCAGGCCTTCGCGAACCCCGGATGCAGGGGGCGGTCGGCGACCTCCGCCACCGGTACCCACTCCAGCGCCACACTCTCCGGATCGCTGATGACGGGATCGAAGCCGTCGACCACATCGGCCACGACCGTCGTATACGACCAGATACCGAGATCGAGCACGCTCGTGAACCGCGGCCGCACCGCGCCGTCCGGCACGCCCGCCTCCTCCTGCGCCTCCCGCTGCGCACCGACGATGGCACTCTCGCCCTCGTGCAGCGCCCCGCCGGGGAGGCCCCAGGTCCCCCCGAAGTGACTCCACTCCACGCGGTGCTGCAGCAGCACGCCGCGTCCCGGATCGAGGGCGAGGAGGCCCGCGGCGCCGAAACGCCCCCAGTACCTCTCCCCCGTCTCCGCGACGACCCAGGCGTCGCCGGGATCGCGCGGACCCTGCGGGCGACGCGGTTCCTCGGCGGCAGCGGGCTGAATGGTCACCCCTCCAGCCTGGCACAACCCCCGCGATGACACACCGCGCGCGTCATACGGCGCCTCAGCGCTGACGGCGCTCGCGCACGCGCATGTTGATGACGATGGGTGTCCCCTCGAAGTCGTACAGCTCGCGGAGGCGGCGCTGAATGAACCGGCGATAGCCCGGATCAAGGAAGCCCGTCGTGAACAGCACGAACGTCGGCGGACGCGTCGCGGCCTGCGTGCCGAAGAGGATGCGCGGCTGCTTGCCCCCGCGCA
>JAATFJ010000146.1 GCA_015655255.1 Actinomycetales bacterium
CACGGCGGCATCGCCCGCGCCGAGGAGGATGCGGGCGATGAGTGCGATGCCAATGCTGGGGGAGAGGGCCATGGTGAGCTGGCCGAGGGCCATGAGCGCCATGCCCACCGTAATGATGGGGCGTGCACCATACCGGTCGAGGAGGATGCCGACGGGGATCTGCATGCCGCCGTAGACGGCGAGTTGTACGACGGCGAAGAGGGACAGTGTGGAGGCATCGGCGTGGAAGCGTTCCGCAGCGTCCACGCCGACGGCGCTGAGAGAGGTGCGATTGGCGATCGCGAGGACGTAGGCGGCGACGCCGACACCCCAGATGACCCAAGCCCTCCATCCCGGCGTGGCGCGGGGGAGGGCGGCGTTAGTCACCTCTTCAGGGTAGCGAACTACGGTGGATCCGTGACGAAGATGCGACGTCGAGTGATCTGGGGTACTGCCGGGGGAGTGACGGTTCTCATGATCGCGCTCGGCGTGCTCGGTGTCGCCAGCGGCACCATCTGGCCGGGTGCCGTGTTCGCAGCCGGAGTCGAGGTGCGTGGTGTCGATCTGTCGGACTACCAGGGCGATGTGGATTGGTCCATGCTCGCGGAGGAGGACATCGATTTCGCGTACATCAAGGCGACCGAGGGCTCCTCCTTCGTCGACAGTCGCTTCGCGGAGAACTGGGCCGACGCCGAGGACACCGATCTCCTTATCGGCGCCTACCACTTCCTCAGCTACGACAGCAGCGGAGAAGCTCAGGCGCAGCACATCATCGACACGGTTCCGGTGGACGGCGATCTTCCGCTCGCGATCGACGTCGAGTACTACGGCTTGTATTACGAGGATCCGCCCAGCCGCGCGGAGGTCACGGCGATTCTCGAGCCCCTGCTCGCGGAGCTGACGGAGCATTACGGGCGAGCACCGGTGATCTACGCCACACCGGACGCCTACGACCGTTACATCGCGGAGGACTACGCGGACAACCCCATCTGGATCCGCTCCGTGACCTTTCCGCCGTCACTCGGCGACGGACGCGATTGGACCTTCTGGCAATACTCTCCGCGCGGCCGCTTGCGCGGTTACGCCGGAGATGAGGAGTTCATCGACCTGAACGCCTTCGTCGGTTCCCGCGCCGAGCTGGATGCCTTTGCCCGCGGCTGATGAGCGCAGACGCAGCGCTAACGTGAGTGCATGGTGAGACTGATACATCTCAACGGGCCTTCGAGAGTCGGGAAATCGACCCTTGCGCGTCGTTACGTTGCCGTGCATCCGTCAAGTCTCAATCTGGATCTCGATGTCCTGGTGGGGCTCATAGGCGCGTGGGAACAAGACTTTCCCCGCGCGCTGGAGGTCGCCAAGGGGTACGGCACATCCCTTGCACGAATCTGTGTGCAGAGCGGGGGAGAGGTGGTGCTGCCGCAGCTTGTCACCGTCTTCGACGGCACTCCGTGGGGACAAGTGCTCGCTGATGCGGTGGGTGCGGAATACGTGGAGATCGCTCTGACGATTGATCCGGAGGCGCATGATGCCCGGATTCAGGAGAAGACGCCGCACAGCGCTGTGGAGCTCCACCTGCAGCGACAGCTTGTCGACGCGAGGACGTCTCTTTTTGAGAACATCCGCCGAGACTTCGCTTCCTACCTCGAACAACGTCCCCATGCGTTCCAGATCGACACCACATTTCTCACGCCCGACGAGACGTACGAACGGATCCGGTCGCTCCTCGGCGGCTGAGCGACTTACTAAGGGGAGGGATCTCCGCGCGCTTCATTCACTTAAACTGACATAATGTGCATTATCGGGCTTTATCTGATTGCTCAATCCTGACGATAACGGAGCGAGTAGCGCGACGACACAACTGCGGCGGTCGTCACAGCCGACGCTAAGGTGAGAGCCACGAGATAAACCCTTGGAAAGGATGTCCCGATGTCTGCTGCACCCGTGTCTGGATCACGGTCGGTGTTCTCCGCTCTGCGCGTCGCCCTCGCCATTTCCGGGGCTCTCGCGATCATCGCGGGACTCGTCATCCTCGTCTGGCCGGGCAAATCCGGGATGATCGTCACAGGGATTCTCGCGACCTACCTCATTGTTGCAGGTGTCGTCTATCTCGCTCTCGGTTTCTTCGCCCGAACTGCCGGGGGCTGGACGCGTGTCGGACACATCCTCCTTGGCCTGGTCTACATCGCCGGCGGGATCGTCGCTTTCACGAATCTCGCGGCCGTCACGATTACCCTGGCGGCGATCACGGCGATCTTCATCGGCATCAGCTGGATCGTCGACGGCATCGTCGCCCTCACACTCCTCGGCGACACGAGTTCCCGCTCGTGGACAATCCTCTATGCGGTCGTCAGCATCGTCGGCGGTGTCATCGTGCTCTTCGCCCCCGCGTTCGCCGCTCTCGCACTGTGGTGGATCCTCGGTACGATCCTCCTGCTCCTCGGCATTGTGCAGACTCTCCGCGCGGTGACGCTCACGCGCGACGCCGACAAGCTGAAGGAAGCGATCGCCGAAGATCTCGGCGCCGTCTGACGCTTATGGCCTCGGGCCTGCGGATCAGCGGTCCGCGAAGCTCGAGGTGTCTCCGATGAGGATGGTGT
This sequence comes from Actinomycetales bacterium, assembly GCA_015655255.1. The sequence continues at coordinate 2,577 of JAATFJ010000146.1, forward strand.
TGTCCTCCGGCACAGGACTGAGAACGGCCTGGGCGACCTCGGCGGCGAATTCGGCCACGTTGTAGAGCTTTCCCGAGGAGTCGCGGCGCTCGGCGATCGCACCCGGATTCGCGCGCTCGAGCAGCGTCGCCGTGATGGTGCCCTCGATCATGTCGCCGGACACGACCGTGAAGCCGATCCCGCGCTCGCGCAGTGCAGGGATCCGCTCGCGCAGCGCGTCCTCCCCCGCCCGCTTCGACAGTGCGACGGGCTCGTACTCGGGCATCGTCGGCGTCGTGCGGATGAAATGCGCCTGGTGACTCGTGACGAACACGACCCGCGCGCCGTCACCAAGCAGGGGCAGCGCCCCGTCGAGCACGTTGAGCTGCGCATCGCGGTTCAGCCGGAGCGCGTAATCCTCCCCCAGCCCCGTCTCCATGCCGCCGGACGCGTTGAGCACGAGCACGTCAAGGCGTCCGAACTCCTCGGAGACGCGCTGGAACATCTCGCCCACGGAGACCGGATCCGTGAGATCCGCTCCCACGACGAGGACCCGGCGACCGAGCTCGCGCAACTGCGTCGCAAGCTTCTCCGCCCGAGGGGCCTTGTTCCGGTAATTGATGACGACATCCGCGCCGGCCTCCGCGAGGTAGCGGACGGTGTCCGCGCCGATGCCACGCGACGATCCGGTGACGAGAGCGACCTTGCCGTCGAGGGAACCGGAGGGAAGAACATCGGACACGGGAGACTCCTTGCTGCACGAGGCCGAAGAAACGGCCTCTCACACCCTAGCAATCCTCTCCCCTCCCCCGTTGTGTCACAGCCCCGTGATAGGTTGACCGCGAAGGAGGAAACATGGACGGTTTCTCTGCCCTGATCGGGGCCATCGATCAGTGGGCGTGGATCGGTTGGCTCGTCTTGATCGCCCTCTTCCTCGTCATAGAAATGCTGACGCTCGACTTCACCTTCCTCATGCTCGCCTCGGGCAGCACGGTGGGGCTCATCACGGGGCTGCTCGGTGTCCCCGTCTGGGTGCAGATCATCGTTGCGGCGGCAGCAGCCGCACTGTTCATCCTCTTCCTGCGCCCTCCGCTGCTGCGCCGTCTACGGCAAGGCGAAGATCCGACGAAGTCGAATGTCGATGCCCTCATCGGGCTCGACGGTGCCGCGCTGCATGAGATCACTTCCGCCGCGGGCCAGGTCAAGCTCAGCAACGGAGACATCTGGACCGCGCGCAGCGTCGACGGCTCCGCCATCGCCCCCTCACGTCACGTGGTCGTCACCGCGATCAACGGTGCCACTGCCATCGTCCGAACCGCCAACGAGTAGGAGAATCTCCGTGAACGATACTTCGTTCATCCCCGCCGTGGTCGGCTGGATCCTCGCGATCGCGGTCATCATCTTCGTGGTGGTGACCATCGCGCGGTCCATCCGCATCATCCCGCAAGCGACGGCCGGCGTGGTCGAGCGGCTGGGCCGTTACCACAAGACGCTCAACCCCGGCCTCAATATCCTTGTGCCGTTCATCGACCGTCTGCGGCCGCTCATCGACATGCGCGAGCAGGTCGTGTCGTTCCCGCCGCAGCCGGTCATCACCGAGGATAACCTCGTGGTCTCCATCGACACCGTCGTCTACTTCCAGGTGACGGATG
>JAATFJ010000381.1 GCA_015655255.1 Actinomycetales bacterium
CCGATCGTGTCGTGCTTGTCGATGGCCTGCGCGATGGCGACCTTGGTGCCCACGCCGTCCGTGCTCGTGGCGAGGAAGGGCCTGCGGTAACCGCGCAGTGCGCTCGCGTCGAAGAGCCCGGCGAAACCACCCACGCCCCCCACGACCTCGGGACCGTGTGTCGCCCGAACGGAAGACTTCATGAGTTCGACGGCGAGATCGCCCGCCGCGGTATCGACGCCTGCAGCCGTATAGGGGTTGGTGGGAGAGTCAGCCACCTGACAAGACTACCGCTCCGACGGGCGCCGCTCGCTCGCCCTACGATGGGGCCATGAGCGATACGCCGCAGCGGATCATCCGAGAGGATGCGAGCGCGTCTGTGCTGCTCGCGCTCGCGCTGCGCCAGCTGCTCGGGGTTCGGGCGCCGGAGGACCTTCCCGCGCTGCGCAACCTCCCCGTCCGCGCGCCCGATGCGGCCGAGCCCTCGGCGGCGGTGGAGAATCAGTGGCAGCGGTTCTGGGACATGACCGTCGAACCCCTCGCGCATCCCTCGGAGGGGCCGCTCTCCCTTGTCGATGGTTTCGACGACCTCGTCGCCCTGCCCGTGACGGGGTCCGACGAGTTGCGCGAGGCGGTGGCACCCGTCACCGAGGAGGCGCTCGCCTATGCCACGGCGGCGCATGGACGCTATCTCAGCTCCGGCCCGGCGGACGGGTCTTTCCGCGCATATGCGAGCGCGATCGCGGAGTTCGAGCAGGAGGTAGGGCGTCCCGCACACGGCTTCGAGCTGAACGTGCAGGTGCTCCCCTTCACGCAGCGCGGCATCTGGTGGGTGGGGGCCCTCACGGTTGCGGTGACGGACGGGCTGCGGCGCGATGTCGTCGCCTTCGACGCGGCGATCCGGCCCGTCATCGCCGAGCTCGCCTGAGGAGCCGGCGGGGCGGCACGGCGGCGAGCCGACGTGTCGGCGCGTCCTCGAATCGGCAAGAGCGCGAGATGAGGCGCATCCGCGAGGAGCGGAGGTCAGCCCTCGTTCGTAGCGGTGCCGGAGTCGTCGCCGGAGGGGGTCTTCGGTGCGACGCCGGGGACCCCGGACGCGATGCCGGATACGCCGAGCATGCCTTCCGACGCATCATCTGACGTCGCGGTGGCAGGCTCGACGTCATCCACTGCGATCGTGTGCTCGGCCTGCAGAACGTACTGCCGACGACGCACGATCCGCTCGAGCACGAGGGCGACGAGGCCACCGAGGGCGATCCCGGCGGGGGCGGTCCAGAGCAGGAGGAATCCGAAGACCTGACCGACCGGATACGTGACGTTGAGGGCTGTGGAGGGCTCCTGGTTGCCCGTGAGCGCGAGAATCCCGGCGATGAGGACGCCCAGCGCGGCTCCGATCCCCATGAAGACACCGAAGCGAGGAACGCGGCGGACCGTGACCTCGACGACGTCATAGGGCTCTTGACCGGGCATTGCTCCATTGTCGCATTCTTTGCCCGCCGTCTTGGACGAGCGGAGAGCGGGGCGGACGGGTGCCGATCAGGGGCGGACGGGGAGGACGCCGGAGAGATCGGCGCGGGTGCCGGAGGCGTGGATGCGCCCGGATGAGGAGGCTTCCGCCCAAGACTCGGTCCCCGTCGCGACGGCGATCCATGTCGCCGCATCGAGTTCGACGACGTTGGGCGGGGTACCGCGCGTATGCCGCGGTCCTTGGATCACCTGGACCGCGCCGTAGGGCGGGACACGCACCTCGACGCTGTTGCCGGGAGCCTTCTCGTCGAGGAGCTGGAGGAGGTAGCGCACCGCGGCCGCGAGTTCCGCGCGCCGTGGTGCGTCCGCCTGCGCGACGGCGGCGAGCGCCGCACGCCCCTCCGCGATCTCGATCTTCCGTGCCATCCCTCCATTCTCGCGCGGTTTACCCGCACGCGCGGAGCGTCCGCGGTCCGTCGTCACCGGGTGCCGTGAGCGACGACCGCGCCGGACGACGTATCATCCGTTCATCCCATCCCTCGATTCCTGGAGACTCCCCGTGCTCACCGTTTCCGCCTACGGCGCCGTCTCGGCGACCGATCCCCTCGTCCCCATGACCGTCGAACGCCGCGACGTCGGACCGCACGACGTGCTCATCGCCATCCGCTACGCCGGCGTCTGCCACTCCGACATCCACACCGTCCGCGGCGAGTGGGGGCCGATCGCCTATCCGCAGGTCGTCGGGCACGAGATCGTCGGCGAGGTCGCAGAGATCGGGCGGGACGTCACCCGGCATAGGATCGGCGATCGCGTCGGCGTCGGCTGCATGGTGAACTCGTGCCGCGAGTGCGAGAACTGCCGTGCAGGGCTCGAGCAGTACTGTCGGAACGGCAACGTCGGCACCTACGCCTCGATCGATCGCGACGGCACGATCACCCAGGGCGGGTACTCGACCCATGTCGTCGCGGACGAGGACTTCGTCCTCCGCGTGCCCGAG
>JAATFJ010000354.1 GCA_015655255.1 Actinomycetales bacterium
CGCCGTCGTCGGCATCGCGGGCACGGCGATCGGATTCGTCACCGCCTACGCGCAGGTCTTCCTCGAGTTCCGCGGGAAGAGGCTGCTGCACTGGCTCACGCTGCTGCCCATGATCTCGCCGCCCTTCGCCGCGGCGACCGCCGTCATCACGCTCTTCGGCAAGCGCGGGATCATCTCCTACCAGCTCTTCGGCCTCGAGCTCGACGTCTACGGGCTCGGCGGGCTCGCCCTCGTCGTCTCGATGACCTTCGCCCCGCTCGCGTACCTGAACATCCGCGGGATGATGGAGAACCTCGACCCCTCGCTCTTCGAGGCGTCGGCGGCGCTCGGGCAGAGCGAGGTGCGCACCCTCCTCAGGGTCACCCTGCCGATGGTCTCCCCGGCGCTGCTGACGTCCTTCCTCGTGCTGTTCGTCGAGGGCATCGCCGACCTCGCCAATCCGCTCGTGCTGGGGGGATCCTTCCGCGTCCTCGCGAGTCAGATCTACTTCGCCATCGCCGGCAGCGGCGACATCGCCCGCGCGGCGGGGATCGCCCTCGTGCTGCTGCTCCCCGCACTGCTCGTGTTCGTCATCCAGAAGTACTGGAGCAGCCGCAAATCCGTCATCACCGTGACGGGCAAGCCGACCGGCCGCCTCCGGCCCGTGACGTCCGCCGCCGTGCGTCTCCCCGTTCTCATCGTCGTCGCGGCGTGGGCCCTGCTCGTCGCCCTCGTCTACGCGACGATCGTCGTCGGCGGCTTCACGAACATCGTCGGCGTCGACAACACCTTCACCCTCGACCACTACCTCTTCATCCAGAGGCTCGGCTCCGACGCCATCCGCACGACGCTCCTCATGACGCTCGCCGCCGCGCCCATCGCCGCCGTGCTCGCGATCTGCATCGCCTGGCTCGTCGTGCGGCACTTCCGCCGCGTCGGCCGGGTGCTGGACTTCGTCGGCATGCTCGGCTCCGCCATCCCCGGCACCGTGCTCGGCCTGGGATTCGCCCTCGCCTACGCGCAGCCCACCTGGCTGTTCGGGCAGCAGATCCTCCCTCCGCTCGCGGGCGGCCTCGCCGTCGGCGGCGGCGTGTTCGCCGTCGTCATGGTCTACATCGCACGCGGCATCCCGACGGGGCAGCAGGCGTCCATCGCCGGTCTCTGCCAGATCAACCCGCAGGTCGACGAAGCGGCGCTCTCCCTGGGATCCGGGCAGTTCCAGACGTTCGTGCGCGTGTCGATCCCGCTCATCACGCCCGCCGTCGTCACCGCCGTGACCTACGCGATCACGAAGTCGATGACGACCATCACCGCGATCATCTTCATCACCACGCCGCAGACGAAGGTCATGACGGCGCAGATCCTCGACGAGGTCGACGCGGGGCGGTTCGGCAACGCCTTCGCCTACTGCACGGTGCTCATCGCGCTCGTGCTCGTCGTGCTCGCCCTCACCACCGCGCTCCTCAGACGCCTCAACCGATCGAGAAGGACCATCCGCTCATGACCGCGATCGCACCCCACGCCTCCGCCCCCGGAACGGCGGAGGTCCCGGCTCCCGGCCGGGGAGCCCTCTCCCTCCGGGGCATCGTGAAGTACTACAACCCCCGGCATCCGGAGCGCCGTGCCGTGGACGGCTTCTCGCTCGACGTCGAACCGGGCGCCTTCGTGACGCTGCTCGGCCCGTCCGGCTGCGGGAAGACGACGACGCTGCGCATGATCGCGGGCTTCGAGAGCCCCAGCGAGGGCGATGTGCTCATCGACGGCGAGTCCGTGCGCGACGTGCCCCCGAACCGGCGGCCGATGTCCATGGTCTTCCAGTCCTACGCGCTCTTCCCGCACCTGTCCGTGATCGACAACATCGGCTTCGGCCTCACCTCCGCCCGGGGGTCAGCAGCAGCGCGTCGCGCTCGCACGCGCTCTCGTCATGCAGCCGAGCATCCTGCTCTTCGACGAGCCGCTGTCCAACCTCGACGCACGGCTGCGCGTGCGGATGCGCGAGGAGATCAGGGCCGTGCAGCAGCGGCTCGGGATCACCTCCATCTTCGTGACGCACGACCAGTCCGAGGCCATGACGATGTCCGACGTCGTGGTCGTGATGAACGACGGGCGCATCGAGCAGGCGGGCAGCCCGGAGGAGATCTACCACCGGCCGCGGACGCGGTTCGTTGCCTCCTTCCTCGGCACC
>JAATFJ010000147.1 GCA_015655255.1 Actinomycetales bacterium
CACCTTCTTCCGCCACTTCGGCGATAAGCGCGAAGTGCTGTTCCGCGGACGCGTCCCCATCCAGGAGCTCTTCACGACCGGCATCCGCGACAGCCCCGCCGACGCCGACCTCTTCCATCTCCTCGCCGCAGGACTCCGCGAAGGGTCCCGCTACTTCCCGGAGGAGCGCAAGGCTTTCGCCCGCGCGCGCCAGACGATCATCGGGTCCCACCCAGCGCTCCAAGAGCGCGAACGCCTCAAGCTCAGCGAACTCTCCCTCGTCGTCCACAATGCGCTCGCCGAACGCGGCATCGCCGACCCGCAGGCGACGCTCGCGGCACAGTCGACGGCCACGGTCTTCCACGTGGCGCTCACGCAATGGGTCGCCGATGCAGAGACCCGCCCGCTTGCGGACATCCAGCTCGACACGCTGCGCACGCTCCGCGACCTGTGGACGGTGGAGGGGGCGTAGTTCCCGCGCGCATCCCTCGCGCCCCGGCCCCGTTCCGCATCTTCGGCGGTCTCGGGACTAGACGCTATGAGTGGTTGAGCCTGGGGCCTCCGCTCATAGCGTCTAGGAGCGTGCGCGCCACTCGGCGCGGAGCGCATCGATGACGTCCCCGAGGGGCACATCCGCCGCCTCCGCGTCCTCGACGAGCGCACGGAGGCGACGGACAACGGCGCGCGGGAGCGCGGTGGCGGAGGGGGAAACTCGCGTGCCCGCGGCGGTGCGGCTCACGACGAGTCCGTCCTGCTCCAGCAGCTTGTAGGCCTTGGCCACCGTGCCCGCGGCCACGCCGAGATCGTTCGCGGTCTGGCGCACGGTGGGCAGTCGTTCCCCCGCACCCAGCCGCCCGGAGACGATGAGGCCGCGTACCTGCCGGTAGATGTCGTGGGCGGGGAACGCGTCTCCGAGCTCCGACAGGATGGGCTGCGCGATCACTGCAGCGCCTCAATCCCGCGCAGCGATACCCGCGAGGTGCGACGCGGCACCGAGATGCCCTGCAGCTGCCCGATGACGAAGAGGAGGAGGACGAAGGCGATGAGTTCGAGCGCGGGGGCGAGCGCTCCGCCGACGGCCGCGATCTCCGCGGAGGACCAGGCGACGTCGTAGAAGGCTTCCCGCCCGTCCGCACCGATGACCGTGACGCCGGATGAGCCCCCTGCATCGGCGATCAGCCGCCACGCGCCGGCCAGAGCGAGGAGGCTCGACGCCGTCACGAGCCGCAGGGCTCCCGTCGCGATCGCACCCCGCGCCCGTCGTTCCTGCGCAACGGTCTCGGGCCGCAGGAAGGGACGCACGGAATTAGTACGGAGGAGCATCCACAGCACGAGCATCAGGACGGAGAGAGCCACGAGAACGGGCACCCCATAGGCCCAACCGTAGAAGAGATGCCGCAGCGGCTCGGTCGGTGCGTTCGGCACGGGGATGTCTACCCATGCGTAGTCCCCCTGTGTGTTCGCCACGGAGGCGCGCCCTGCGAGGATCGTCGTCGCGACGAGGGCGAGCAGAACGGCTGTTCCGCCGAGGAACCCCGCGCGCGACCCGAAGCTTCGCCAGGAACGGCGGGCCGGCGATAGCACGGGCACCTGCGGCGCCGACGTTCCCCGGAACCGTACGACGACGAGGAGCGGGAGAAGAGCGAGCGCCGCCGCGGCGAGCGGCGTGACGAAGCGCCACCAGGCGATCGTGAGCGACAGATCGAGGACGTACCCGCGCACCACCTCATCGGCGCAGAAGAGGAAGATCACACCGATCGCGCCGATCGCCAGCACGCGCTGCTCCGGACGGTATCGCCGCTCGACCGAGGCCGCCGCGTCGGACGACAACGGCTCGGCCGGGCGGCGCCGCGCACGCATCCAGGACAGGGCGATGAGCACTTCCGCGACGAGCACCGCGCAGAAGAACGGGACGAGCGGCGTGGAGAAGGCGAGTGCGACGAGCTCACCCGCCGTGACGGCGTGGAGGAGAGTGTGCGCCATATCGTTCCAATCCACGATCATCTTGTTTCAACGGTATGGTACAAAACCGTCAGAATCCTGCGCACTCCGGAAGCGCGCACCCACACCCGAGGAACGCCGCAGGGCGGCGGCCTCAGCGCTCACGCTGTGGCCACCGCCCTGTCGGGTGCTGTGCTTCTTAGCGACGCAGCTTCCGTCGCGCCGATGCGGTGTGCAGGAGCAGCCCTCCGAAGAGGACCGTGAGGAGACCAGCGACGACCCAGGGCGTCATGTGCGCGCCACCCGTGGTAGCGAGACCGGTCGCCGCCGCGGTGGGTGCGGCCGTGGTGTTAGCCGGAGTGGAGGTGGCCGTCGTGGAGGCCGCCGGAGTGGAGGCCGCCGGAGTGGGCGTCGCGTCATCCGCGCTCGGGCTGGGCGTCGGGGTCGGAGAGTCGTCGGGGTCCGGCGTCGGGGTGCTCGGGTCGACGGGGACCACGGCGGCGGCCTTGACGGTCACGGTGAGGTGTGCCGTCGCGGTGAGCCCGATCTCATCCGTCTCGCGGTACGACAGCTCTGCCGTCGTCCCCGTGAAGCCCACCTTCGGGGTAAACGTCACGATGGGATGCGCGGGGTCGGAACTGTCCAGCACCCACGTGCCCTCGTCGGTCGTCACGGTCGAGACCGCGGCACCCGAGACGGGATCGATGAGCACCGCGGACACGAGCGGATGGTAACCGGCCGTCACGACCGGGGAGAGCTTCACCGGGGTCGCGGCATCGGTCGTCGCGGAGGCGTCCTTCGCCGTCGGCGCGACATCGGGGTCCACCGGCACCACGACGGGGGCGTTCACCGTCACCGTGAGGTGCGCGGTCGCGGTCAGGCCCGCCGCATCCGTCACGCGATACGGCAGCGCCGCCGTCGTCCCGGTGAAGCCGGCAGTCGGCGTGAACGTCACCACAGGGTGCGCGGGATCGGAGGCGTCGAGCACCCACGTGCCTTCATCGGTCGTCACGGTCGAGACCGCAGCACCCGAGATCGGGTCGATGAGCATGGCGGACGTGATCGGGTGGTTTCCGGCCGTCACGACGGGCGACAGATCCACCGGGGTGCCCGACTCCGTCGTCGCCGAGGCGTCCTTCGCCGTCGGCGCGACATCCGGGTCCACCGGCACCACGACGGGGGCGTTCACCGTCACCGTGAGGTGCGCCGTGGCCGTGAGGCCCGCCGCATCCGTCACGCGATACGGCAGCGGCGTCGTCGTGCCCTCGAAGTCGGTGGCCGAGGTGAACGTCACCACGGGGTGCGCGGGATCGGAGCTGTCCAGCTCCCACGTGCCCTCATCGGTCGTCACCTGCGCGACACCCTCACCCGAGACGGGGTCGATGAGCACCGCAGAGGCGATGGGGTGGTTTCCGGCCGTCACGACGGGCGACAGGTCCACGGGCGTGGCCGCCTCCGTCGTCGCCGAGGCGTCCTCCGCGGTCGGCGCGATGTCCGGCTGCTCGGGGGTGAGCGAGAGGAGGGCGGTGCCGTAGGTGGCGGGACCGGCGTTGGCGTTCGGCGTGCTGCCGTCGTCCGTGGTGTAGTCGGGGCCCTGGGCCCACCAACCGCTCCAGCCATTGCCCCGCTGATCGACCGCACGGTACGTGACGGACTGGATCGCGTCGGGCATCGTCTCCGCCGTGATCGAGTAACCGATCGACTGCCCATCGGCGGCGACGGTCCACGAACCGATCTCCTGGGAGACGCCGTTGATCGTACCGATGAGGGGAGCAGAGGTACCCCAGGTGCCATCCGATCCTTCGAGTTCGAGCGTGTAGCCCCCGGTGCAAGTGTTGAATGCCGTCTCTCCGCTCGCCTGGTCAGGCGCCGCAGTGGTGTTGATGCAGGTGCCCGGGGTCGCGTCGCCCGTGAAGGTGCCGGATGCAGGAACCGCGGGGACGTCCTGGCTCTGATCCGCGGAGTCCGCGAGAGTGAGCGGGTAGAAGGTCGAAACGGCGCTGTTGCCGAAAACGCTGAAGATGAGTGTGAAGATATCTGCCGCCTTGAGCTCCTGCTCCGTCACGAGGGAGATCTTCAGCGGTCGGATCGTGCCGGTGTAGTCCGGGTCATTGAGCTCCAGCGTGACCGTGACGCCCGCCGTATCCGACCAGATCTTCTCGGCCTTGGGGAGGTGCCAGACCCCGATAGGGGTCGTGCTCCCGTCGCCCGCGTAGGCGGGAATCGTGTCGGAAGAGTCGAGGGCGGACGTCCCGAAGACGGCATCTGCCGCCGTGAAATCGATCGAGTTGCTCGCTGTTCCCGACTGCGTCCAGAACGTCAACACGCCCTGGTAAGTCCACCCGGGTGCGCTCCCGCTCGCAGCCCCTCGCCACATGGAATTCACCAAGAACCTGGCTTCACCGCCGTCGGACACGTACTGGTACTCGTTGGCCGTGCGCTGCACCTCCGAGGTCTTATCGTCCGCGTACGCGGGCGAGGCGACGACGGCCAGGGCGACGACGACGAACGCCGCAAGGGCGGCGGCGACGGAACGGAACCATCG
>JAATFJ010000031.1 GCA_015655255.1 Actinomycetales bacterium
CGCCCGCCCGGCGAAGGACACCGGGGACGAGCCGCGGGGACTGGCCGCACGCGTCCGGCTCGGGCGCATTTTCACGCCTCTGCCCCTGGAGTTCCTCCTCATCGCCTCCGCAGCGCTGCTCCTCACCATCTTCGGCATCGTCATGGTCATCTCCGCGACGAGCGCCTCGGAGAGCGGCACGATGGACACCGCGATCAAGCAGGGGCTGTTCGCCATCGTCGGCATCCCGCTCATGTTTGTCGTGAGTCGCCTGCCCATCGTCTTCTTCAAGAGGATCGCCTGGCCCGCCCTCATTCTCGCGACGGCCCTGCAGCTGCTCGTCTTCGTTCCCGGTTTGGGCATCGAGGCGGACGGCAACAGGAACTGGCTCCGCGTGTTCGGTTTCTCGCTACAGCCCGCGGAATTCCTCAAGCTCGCACTCGTGATCTGGGTTGCCTACGTCCTCCTGCGCAAGCAGGCCCGGCTGGGGATCTGGCACCACGTCTTCATCCCCGTCGTCCCTGTGAGCCTCCTCGCCATCGGCACCGTCCTTGCGGGGAATGACCTTGGCACCGTCATGGTGCTCGTGCTCATCCTGCTCGGCTGTCTCTTCTTCGCGGGCGTGAAGCTGCGGCTGTTCATCCTGCCGTTCATTGGTGCCGTCGTCGCGGTGATCTACTTCGCTATCACGAGCCCCAACCGCATGGCGCGCATCACGGCGCTGTGCGGCCAGATCGATCTCACGACCGATGCGGGCCGCGCCCTCTACAGCAAGGAATGCTGGCAGTCCGTGCACGGCATGTGGGGTATGGCCACAGGCGGAGTCTTCGGCCTCGGGCTCGGCAACTCCCAGGAGAAGTATGGCTGGCTGCCCGCCGCCTCCAACGACTTCATCTTCGCGATCGTCGGCGAGGAGCTGGGGCTCATCGGCTGCCTCGTTGTGCTCGCGCTCTTCGGGGTCTTCGCCGTCGGTGCCTTCCACATCGTCCGTAAGACGACGGATCCCTTCGTCCGCGTCGCCGCGGGCGGCATCGTCGTCTGGGTGCTCGGTCAGGCGCTCATAAACATCGGAGTCGTCCTGGGGATCTTCCCCGTCCTTGGCGTCCCCCTCCCGTTCATGTCCCAGGGCGGCACCTCGTTGCTGTCCGTCCTCCTCGCGAGCGGGCTCCTGCTGTCCTTCGCGCGGACCCTGCCCGAGCAGCAGGCCGTGTCGGCATCCTCTCGACGCCCGCGGGGTAGGGTCTCCCGGTGACCACCTATCTTCTCGCCGGCGGAGGCACCGCCGGCCATGTCAACCCCCTGCTTGCCGTCGCCGACGGCTTACGGCGGCGCGTCCCTGAGGACGAAGTGCTCGTTCTCGGCACGAAGGAGGGGCTGGAGGCGCGTCTCGTCCCCGCCCGCGGCTATGAGCTGCTCGTCGTCGACAAGGTGCCCTTCCCACGGCGCCCGAACAGGCAGGCGCTCGCCTTCCCCGGTCGGTTCCGCCGGGCCGTGGCGGAGGTGCGCCGACTGATCCTCGCGCGCGGCGTGGACGTCGTGATTGGCTTCGGCGGCTATGCCTCCGCGCCCGCCTACGTCGCGGCGCGGCGCGAGCACATCCCTGTCGTCGTCCACGAGGCCAATGCGAAACCGGGCATGGCGAATGTGCTGGGCGCGCGGAAGGCGGCGGCCGTGGGCGTCGCGTTTGACGGCACGACACTGCGTCACGGCGAGGTTGTCGGGATGCCGCTGCGGCGCGAGATCGTCGCCCTCGACCGCGCCGCCGCGCGCGCGGCCGCCGCCGCGGAATTCGGTCTGGATTCCGCGCAGCCCGTGCTCCTCGTCTTCGGCGGCTCCCTCGGAGCGCAGCGACTCAACGAGGCCTTCGCCGACTCTTGGGAGAACGTGCGCACGGCCGGATGGCAGCTCCTCCACGTCACGGGCGAGAAGAGCACGCATCCGGATCCCGGAGTGCCCGGCTACGTCGTCCGCCGCTACATTGACCGCATGGACCTCGCCTTCGCGCTCGCCGATGTCATTGTCTCTCGCTGCGGGGCGGCGACGGTGAGCGAGATCAGTGCACTCGGCATCCCCGCCGTCTACGTCCCCTACGCCGTTGGTAACGGAGAGCAGCGTCATAATGCCGCCTCGGCCGTCGCGGCGGGAGCGGCGATCCTCCTCGAGGACGCGAGTTTCACGGGCGACGTCGTCCGCGACACCGTCATCCCGCTGCTCCAGGACCCCGCCCGCATCGCCGAGATGGCACGCGCCGCGGAGCGCATCGGCACGCGTACGGGCACGGAGAACGTCATCGGCCTCATCGACAGAGCGCTGGCGGTCTGACCTCCGCTCGTGCGGGCGGCGCGCCCGCAGCCTGCGTCGAGCGCCGCGATCTAGGATGAACGGGACATGATCAGACCAGACCTCTCCCTCCCGATCCCGGAGTCCATCACCGCAGCCCACTTCATCGGTGTCGGCGGCTCCGGGATGAGCGGACTGGCGCGGATGTTCCTCGACGCGGGCATCCGCGTCTCCGGATCGGACCGTTCGGACAGCGCCGCCCTCCGCGCGCTCGCGGCGGCGGGCGCGACCGTCTTCGTCGGGCACGACGCAGCCCACCTCGGCGACGTCGACGCCGTCGTGCACACCGGAGCGATCTGGCCGGAGAACCCCGAATACCTCGCCGCGAAGGAACGCGGACTGGCCGTCATCCATCGCTCCCAGGCCTTGGACTGGCTCATCGGCACCCATCGTCTCGTCTCGGTCGCCGGAGCCCACGGAAAGACGACCTCCACGGGCATGGTCGTCACCGCCCTGCGTGCGCTCGGTGCGGATCCCAGCTTCGTCAACGGCGGGGTCATCGAGCAGCTCGGTACGTCGAGTGGCAGCGGATCGGACGACCTTTTCGTCGTCGAGGCCGATGAGTCGGATGGGACGTTCCTGCTCTACGACACGGCCATCGCCCTCATCACCAATGTCGACCCCGACCACCTCGATTTCTATGGGACCGACAAGGCCTTCCACGACGCATTCATCCGCTTCGCGGACGGGGCGAGCGAGGCCGTCGTCATCTCCAGCGACGACCCCGGTGCCGTGCGGGTCACCGCCGGGCTCTCCCATCAGAACGTCGTCACCTTCGGGCGGGCGGAGAACGCCGACGTCCGCGTCACTGACATCGTCACGGCGGGTCCCGTGAGCGCCACCCTCGTAAGCGGCGGGGAGAGCGTGCGCATTCAGCTCGCCGTCGCCGGCGCGCACAACGCCATCAACGCGGCGGGGGCCGTCGCGGTCCTCCGCTAACTGGGCTATCCCCTCGTGGAGGCGGCGAAGGCAGTCGAGGGCTTCGCGGGGACGGTGCGACGTTTCGAACTGCACGGGATCGCGCGCGGCGTCAGCGTCTACGACGACTACGCGCACCATCCGACCGAGGTGCGTGCGGCCCTCGAAGCCGCCCGCAGTGTCGTCGGCGAGGGCCGCATCATCGCTATCCAGCAGCCGCACACCTACTCGCGCACCCAGCACATGTACCGGGAGTTCGCCGAGGTGCTGGAGGAGTACGCCGACCACACCGTCATGCTCGATGTCTACGGCGCCCGCGAGGATCCCGTGCCCGGTGTGACGGGTGCGCTTGTCAGCGGAGCATTCGCCGATCCCGCGCATGTGCACTTCGTCCCCGACTGGCAGGAGGCGGCGGACTACACCGCCTCCGTCGCGCGGGACGGCGATTACGTCATCACCCTCGGCTGCGGCGATGTCTATCGCATCATCCCGCAGGTCCTCGATTCGCTCCGCCGCTCCTCCGAGGTCTGAGATGCGCCGCCCCGAGCCGCTCCCCGCGACGCTGGAGCAGGACGATGTCCCCGTCGCGCGCCCGCGGGTGCGCCGGGGGAAGAGCCCAGCGATCGACGTCGTCGGATCTCGTGCCGCGGAGGAGTCTCCCGAGGCGAGCGTTGCGGCCGATGTCCCGGAGGAGACAGCGGCGGTGACCCCCGAGGAGGGGAACCTCGGCGCGCGGGACGTCTGGCGCGCGGCGCGGGCGCGGCGGAAGGCCCTGCGCTCGGAGATCCGCCGCTTCACCCAGCGCTCCCGTCGGCGGCGCATCGTGTTCTTCGCCGTGCTCGGCGCGATCGTCCTGCTCATCGGCGGAAGCGTCGCGGCCGCCTACAGTCCGCTCTTCTCGGTGCAGAAGATCACGGTCGAGGGGACGAGTTCGCTCGACCCTGCGGCGGTCGAGCAGGCATTGAGCGGCCAGCTGGGCACGCCGCTGGCCGCCATCGACACGGCGGAGGTGAAGGCGGCGCTTGTCGCCTTCCCTCTCATCGAGACCTATGCCCTCGAGGCGAAGCCGCCGCACGAACTCACCGTGCGGATCGTGGAGCGCACGCCTATCGGCGTGCTCGCCGCCGATGCCGGATACACCCTCGTCGACGCCGCGGGCGTCGCCCTGGTTACGACGCCGGAGAAGCCGGAGGGGCAGCCCGTCCTGGAGATCGACGGGGGCACGGATTCTGCGGCCTTCGAGGCGGCGGGTCTCGTCATCCGCTCACTGCCCGCCGATGTGCGGCAGGTGGCGACGACCGTGACGGCGTCGACGGCAGACGATGTGACGCTCACGATCTCGAACAATGTGACGATCGTTTGGGGGAGCGCGGACAAATCGGCGCTCAAGGCGAAGACGCTCACCGCGATTATGGCGGCGAACCCCTCGGCGCGCTCCTATGACGTGTCTTCCCCCCTCGTTCCTGTCGTCGGCTGAGTTTCCGGGTCGTTCCGCGACTTTTTCCGGGAACTTCTCGCGACACGCGCGTGTCGCAACGGCGCAGTGCGAATCGTTGCGCATACCGTCGAGACCAGGGAACGCAATACCGGGAAATACTTTACACCTCTACTTGAGGTTTAAGGTTCACACACTTTCCAGGTTCGACACATCGGAGGCCGGCCATGAGCCAGAACCAGAACTACCTCGCCGTGATCAAGGTCGTCGGCGTGGGTGGCGGCGGCGTGAACG
>JAATFJ010000204.1 GCA_015655255.1 Actinomycetales bacterium
CACGTCCACCTTGAGGAGGTTGCCCGCCTGGTACATCTCGGAGAAGAAGTCGATGCCGTCCTGGAAGTCATCGAGCGTGCCGCCGGACTGCACGGTCGCGAGCCCCACCGCGGCGAAGGCGGCGCCGGCCTGCGTGGGGTCGCCGTTGATGGCGACGGAGGACTTGTACTCGCTGCCGAGAAGGTCGGCGAGCTCTTCGGGCGCGTCGAACTTCGAGGAGTCGTAGCCCACCGACATGTACCCGCCGTAGTCCCCGACGAAGAGCCCGGTGGACTCCTTGAGCGCGTCGGGGATATCGTCCCAGGTCTGCACCTTGTAGGCCGCGAACTGGTCGGTGTTCTGGAGGGCGACGGTGAGACCGAGATCGAAGACGTCGGGGGCCGTATCGAGCCCCTCGTTCGTCTCCGCGGCCTGGATCTCCTCGGCGCTGGAGACGTCGGGGGATGCCTCGTTGATGGTGATCTCGGGATACTTCTCGGCGAAGAGGTCGAGGATCTCGCCGTAGTTCGCCTAGTCGCGGGGGAGGGCGATGACGTTGAGCGCACCTTCGGCCTTCGCCGCGGCCTCGAGGTCGGCGAAGGTGCCGAAGTCGGAGAGCGACGTCGCTGTCGCGGCATCAGAGTCGCCGCCGGCGGTGTCGTCTCCGGATGCGCAGGAGGTGAGGATGAGTGCGGCCGCTGCGGCCAGCGCGATACCGGCGCCGATACGGCGGGGAAGGAATGACATTCAGGGTTCCTCTCGGTGTCCGGCGGATGCCGGGTGATTGCGAGAGAGAACCTACGTTTTCCAAGTGTCGCGTTGTGCGTGCGCCGGTGAACGGGAGATGGCGCGGAGGTGGCGGGCCGGAGGTCAGTCCTCCGGGACGTAGTCCACGCCGGCCTCGGCGCGCTGCTCTGGCGTGATCGCGGCGGGAGCGGAGGTCAGCGGGTCGAAGCCCGCACCCATCTTGGGGAAGGCGATGACGTCGCGGATGGATGGGGCGCCCGCGAGGAGCGAGACCACGCGGTCCCAGCCGAAGGCGATCCCGCCGTGCGGCGGGGCGCCGAACTGGAAGGCGTCGAGCAGGAAGCCGAACTTCTCCTGCGCCTCCGCAGGCCCGATGCCCATGACGTCGAAGACGCGCTCCTGCACATCCCTGCGGTGGATACGGATGGAGCCGCCGCCGATCTCGTTGCCGTTGCAGACGATGTCGTAGGCGTAGGCGAGCGCTTCGCCCGGGGCCTCCTCGAAACGGTCGATCCACTCGGGCTTGGGCGAGGTGAACGCGTGGTGGACGGCCGTCCACGCGGAGTGGCCGAGGTCGACATCGTCGTCCTCGCCCGTCGGCTTGAACAGCGGTGCGTCCACGACCCACACGAATGCCCAGTCGTTCTCGTCGAGCTGGCCCGTGCGCTTCGCGATCTCCACGCGCGCCGCGCCCAGCAGGGCGCGGGACTCGTTCGTCGTGCCCGCGGCGAAGAACACCGCATCGCCAGGCTGCGCGCTCGTCGCGGCGGCGAGACCGTCGCGCTCGGCGTCGGAGAGGTTCTTCGCGACGGGGCCGCCGAGCGTGCCGTCCTCCGCGAAGGTGACATAGGCGAGACCGCGCGCGCCGCGGGACTTCGCCCAGTCCTGCCAGCCGTCGAACTGACGGCGGGGGAGGGAGGCGCCGCCCTCGTAGCGGACGGCGCCGACGTACTCCTGCTGGAAGACCCGGAAGGTCGTGTCGGCGAAGAACTCCGTCAGCTCCGTGAGGGGGTTGCCGAAGCGGAGGTCTGGTTTGTCGGAGCCGTACAGGCGCATGGCCTCGGCGAAGGTGATGCGCGCGATGGGCGTGGGCACCTCGACATCGATGAGCTTCCACAGCGCCGCGACGATCTCCTCGCCCAGCGCGATGACGTCCTCCTGGTCGATGAAGCTCATCTCGATGTCGAGCTGCGTGAACTCCGGCTGCCGGTCGGCGCGGAAGTCCTCATCGCGATAGCTGCGGGCGAGCTGGTAGTAGCGCTCCATCCCGGCCACCATGAGCAACTGCTTGAACAGCTGCGGCGACTGCGGGAGGGCGTACCAGTTGCCGGGGCTGAGCCGTGCGGGCACGAGGAAGTCGCGCGCGCCCTCCGGGGTGGAGCGGGTGAGCGTCGGGGTCTCGATCTCGACGAACTCGTGGCCGGAGAGCACCTCGCGGGCTGCGGCGTTGGCCGCAGAGCGCAGGCGCAGGGCGGCAGCGGAGGAGGGGCGGCGCAGATCGAGGTAGCGGTACTTGAAGCGCGTCTCCTCGCCGACCGTCTCGTTCTCGGACACGGCGGTCGAGACCTGGAAGGGCAGCGGCGCCGCCTCGTTGAGCACCTCGACCTCGGCGATGACGACCTCAACCTCGCCCGTGGGCAGGTTCGGGTTCGCGTTCCCCTCGGGGCGTGGGGAGACCTCTCCCGTCACGCGCAGGACATACTCGTTGCGCAGTGGGTGGGCGATCTCCTCGTCACGGATGACGATCTGGGCGATGCCAGAGGCATCCCGCAGGTCGATGAAGGCCACTCCGCCGTGATCGCGGCGACGATCGACCCACCCCGTGAGGGTGACGGTCTGACCGATGTGCGCGGCTCTGAGCGAGCCTGCCGTGTGAGTGCGAAGCACGGAGGGTTCCTTCTCCTAGATGAAAACAGACCCGATCAGTCTACGCGGAGGGCCTCTGCTCCTCCGATGTCATCGGCCCCGGCTAGACTCGCGTCGATAACGACACTCGGAGCGCTGGAGGGGCCATGGATCTGGACGTGCTGCAGGAGCAGTTCTTCTCGGCGGGCGCGACGTCCGCGGGGCTCGTCGTCTACATCGTCTACGCCGTCACAATGTGGCGCGTCTTCTCCAAGGCGGGCTATCCCGGCATCCTCGCACTCATCCCGCTTGTCAACTGGATCGTCCTCGTCAAGATCGCGGGGTTCTCCGGCTGGGCAGCCCTCCTCTACCTCATCCCCATCGTCGGCTGGATCTTCGCCATCGTCGTGGCGTTCCGAGAGGGGGCGAACTTCGGCAAGGGCGGTGCGTTCTCCTTCTTCCTGCTGTGGCTGTTCCCGTTCATCGGGCATCTCATCATCGGATTTGACGGCTCCCGCTACCGTCGGGCCTGAGAGGACACGCATGACCGCGGAGCGCCTGCATCTCGTTCGCCATGGCGAGGTCGAGAATCCCCGGCAGATCCTCTACGGGCGGCTTCCCGACTATCACCTGAGCACGCGCGGGCGGGAGATGGCGCAGGCCGCGGCGGACTACGTCGCCTATCTCGACCGTCCCATCGCGGGACTGCACTGCTCGCCCCTGGAACGCACCCAGGAATCGGCAGCTCCCTTTACGTGGCTCTTCGGGATCGAACCCCGTATCGAGGAACGCCTCATCGAGCCGAGCAACGTCTTCGAGGGCACGCGCATGCGGCGCTCCCTCGTCAACCCGTTCAACTGGTGGCATCTGCGGCGGCCCTCACGTCCCAGCTGGGGCGAGCCCTACGCCTCGGTGGCGGCGCGCATGCGGGCGGCGATGGATGCGGCGTGGGAGGCGGTTCCCTCCGGCGATGTCGTTCTCGTCTCGCATCAGGCGCCCATCTGGATCACGCATCTCTCAGTCGCCGGGCTTCCGCTGCGCCACGACCCACGCACCCGGCGATGCGCGCTCTCCAGCGTGACCTCCTTCGAGCGCATCGGCGACGTCTGGCGCGAGGTTGACTACGCCGAGCCTGCCGCTGCCCACGGCAGCCTCGACGTGGGGGCTGTGTAGGCGGGCTCACCATTGTAACGCGATACGATACGCGATACACTTATCCGGTGATCAGGAGCTTTCGCCACAAGGGTCTGAACGCCTGTATCGGGACGGCTCGAAAAAAGGGATCCAGCCCGCGCATTCCCTCCTATCGTGCGCACGAGTTGAGGGGGGATCGCGCAGGATACTGGTCGCTGTGGGTGAACGGGAACTGGCGGGTGACGCTGAGATTCGTGGGGCAAGACGTCGAACTGGTCGATTATCAGGACTATCACTGAGGGGAAGATGATGATGAAGAATCCGTCGCACCCGGGGGCTGCCCTCCGGGAGGATGTTCTCGGGGAGCTGGGTCTGACGGTCGCGGAGGCCGCAGCGCGGTTGGGGGTGTCCCGGGTGACGCTCAGCCGTGTCGTCAACGAGCACGCGGGCATTAGTCCGAACCTTGCGGTCCGCTTGGAGCGTGCCGGAGTGGGCACGGCGAGGTCCTGGCTAGCGATGCAGACGAATTACGATCTCGCACGCGAGATCGACGAGAACGACCACGAGGTGCGTCCGCTCATCGTGGCGTGACGCGGGCGTGACGCACAGGCTCAGGGCGCGCATAGAAAGCGCCGCGTAAGCTGTGATCGTGCTCCGTGCCTCGTCGACGACTCCGATCCGCGGTGGCCGCACCACATCCGCCGCGCGGCGCATGATCGGTGCCGCGCTAGCGGTCGTTCTCGCGACCGGTCTCGTCGCCTGTTCCGCGAACGACGACCTCGCCGACGACTACAACGCGAGCGATGGCGAGAGCTACGCCTCCGTCTCCGACCGCTTCATCACCATCACCGAGGAGGACCGCGCGGAGCCCGTCTCCTTCTCCGGTACGACGGAGGACGGCGAGGACTTCGACAGCGCCGATATCGCGGGAGACGTCACGGTCGTGAACTTCTGGTACGCCAATTGCGGGCCGTGCCGACTCGAGGCGAAGGACCTGGAGACAGTCTGGCAGGACTTCGAGGGCGACGGGGTCTCCTTCGTCGGCGTGAACATCTACGACCAGGCCGACACCGCCCGCGCCTTCTCGGAGAAGTTCGGCATCACCTATCCCAGCATCATGGATGCGGACAGCGGCGCCGTGAAACTCGCCTTCGCAGAGCAGACCCCCATCCAGGCGCCGCCGAACACCCTCGTGCTCGATAAGCAGGGGCGCGTCGCCGCACGAATCATCGGTCCCATCGACGTGTCGATCCTCTCGACGCTCGTGAAGGAAGCGCTCGCGGAGAGCGTGTGAGCACCCAGGACCTCATCAGCGCGGGAGCGCTCTGGCTCGCGATTCCCGTGGCCGTGCTCGCGGGACTCGTGTCCTTCCTCTCGCCCTGCATCCTTCCGCTCGTCCCCGGCTATCTGGGCTATCTGGGCGGCGCCGTCGGCGCGCCGGGGGAGGGGAAGAAGCGCGGACGCCTGCTCCTCGGCGTTCTCCTGTTCATCCTCGGCTTCAGTCTCGTCTTCATCCTCATCAGCATCATCGGCGGCACAGCCTCGGTGTTCTTCCTGCAGTGGGGCGACCTCATCACGCGCATCCTCGGTGCGGTCATCATCCTGCTGGGACTTGTCTTCATGGGGCTGTTCGGCTTCGCGCAGCGCGAGTTCCGCTTCCATGTCTCCGATCGCGCCGGACTCGTCGGTGCGCCCCTGCTGGGCATCGCCCTCGGCATCGGCTGGGCACCCTGCACGGGCCCGACCCTCGGCGCGATCATCGCCCTGTCCTGGAACGTCGGCGACCCGTGGCGTGCGGCGACCCTGGGCCTCGCCTATTCGCTCGGCCTCGGCATCCCCTTCCTCCTCGTCGCCCTCGGCTTCGGCTGGGCGACGAAGGCGCTCGGATTCTTCCGTCGTCACATCCGCGCCGTCAACATCGTCGGCGGGGTGCTCCTCATCCTCCTCGGCCTCCTCATGCTCACGGGCCTGTGGACGATGGTCATGAGCCGCCTGCAGGAGGTGATGGGAAGTGTCTTCCTCCCCCTCTGATCCGCTCCGTCCCTCCGACCACATCGACGGAGACGACAGTGCCATCGGCCAGCCGCGCCTCGGCATCGTCGGCTGGTTGCGCTGGGGCTGGCGCCAGCTCACCTCGATGCGCACGGCCATCATCCTGCTCCTCGTCCTCGCCGTCGCCGCCATCCCCGGCTCGATCTTCCCGCAGCGGACGGCCGACCCCAACGGCGTCCTGGAGTGGGAGAGCGAGAACCCGGACCTCTTCCCCGTGCTCGACGCGATGAACCTCTTCGACGTCTACACCTCGCCGTGGTTCTCCGCGATCTACCTTCTGCTGTTCACCTCTCTCATCGGCTGCGTGATCCCGCGCATCAAACACCACGCCAAGGCGTTGCGGGCGCGGCCGCCACGCACCCCCGCGCGGCTCGCCCGGCTCGACGACCACCTCGAGGTCTCCCGGGAGTCGGACGACGCCGCCGCGGAGGCGGAGCGGGCCGTCGATGTGGGGCAGAAGCAGCTCCGGGCCCTCGGCTACCGCGTGTAGCGCTACGACCGCGGAACCACTTTCTCCGTCTCGGCGGAGCGCGGCTACCTGAGGGAGACGGGCAACCTGCTCTTCCATGTCGCGCTCGTCGGCGTCCTCATCACCGTCGGCGTGGGGTCGAGCTTCGCGTACACGGGGCAGGAGGTCGTCGTCGAGGGGCAG
>JAATFJ010000353.1 GCA_015655255.1 Actinomycetales bacterium
CGAGCTTGAAAGCCGTGGCCTTCGCGGCGATGACGTGCATGAGCGGTCCGCCCTGCTGGCCGGGGAAGACCGCGGTGTTGAGCTTCTTGGCGATGTCGGCGTCGTTGGTGAGAAGGAATCCGGAGCGCGGGCCGCCGATCGTCTTATGCACGGTGGAGGAGACGACGTGCGCGTGCGGGACGGGGCTGGGGTGCAGCCCCGCGGCGACGAGACCGGCAAAGTGTGCCATGTCCACCCAGAGGTAGGCACCGACCTCATCGGCGATGGCGCGGAACGCAGCGAAGTCTAGCTGGCGGGGGTAGGCGGACCAGCCCGCGACGATGACCTTCGGCTTGTGCGCGAGGGCGAGGCGGCGCACCTCGTCCATGTCGATGAGGGAGGTCTCCGCATCGACCCCGTAGGCGACGATGTCGTAGAGGCGGCCGGAGAAGTTGATCTTCATGCCGTGTGTGAGGTGCCCGCCGTGGTCGAGGGAAAGACCCAGGAGGGTGTCGCCGGGGCGGGCGAGGGCGTGCAGGACGGCAGCGTTCGCGGTGGCACCGGAGTGTGGCTGGACGTTGGCGTACTCGGCGCCGAAGAGGCTCTTGGCCCGTTCGATCGCAAGGTTTTCCGCGACGTCGACCTCTTCGCAGCCGCCGTAGTAGCGGCGCCCCGGGTAACCCTCCGCGTATTTGTTCGTCAGCACGGATCCCTGCGACTGCAGGACCGAGACGGGGACAAAGTTCTCGGAGGTGATCATCTCCAGGTACGTACGCTGACGATTCAGCTCACGCTCCAGGACCTCGGCGATCTCGGGGTCGACCTCGGAGAGCGGGGCGGTGAAAGAGGGGTCGGTCATAGCGTTCTCCAGTCGTAACGGATTCGGATTCCGGCGTGCACCGGCGAGGTTCCATCGGCCCAGGCGCGCGGTCGAATTCGTCACAGTCGCTCCCCGGTGGTCATCCACCCAGACGCCAGTCGCGACGCTTCGAGCATAGCCGAATTCCCCGCGCGCCCGCGTGCGGGATTCCGGAGAAGTCGGCGCATCCGCGGTAGGTTTTGTTCATGGTCTTTCCTTCTGAGTTTTCCTCTGAGGCGATGCTCGTTCCACTCCCCTCATCGGTCTCCCGTGAAGGCGCCGATCTGGTCCTCCCCGCCGCTCCGCGCATCGCCGGCCCCCAGGCGGAGACCCTCGCGGCCATCCTCTCCGAGCGCGCGGGGCTGACACCCCGCATCGTCGACGAGGCCGAGGGCGCAGACATCGTGCTGGGGGTGGCGGAGAACGGAGCGCCCGAGGGGTACGCCATCGTCGTCTCCGACTGCGTACGCGTGACAGGCAACGACGAGGCGGGCCTGTTCTACGCCCTGCAGACGCTGCGCCAGCTGCTGCGTCGCGAGGCGGAGGGCTGGGCGTTCCCCGGGCTGCGCATCTCCGACGCGCCCCGCTTCGGCTACCGCGGCGTGATGCTCGATGTTGCCCGCCGGTTCTTCCCCGTGCCGGAGGTGAAGGCGTTCATCGACCGCGCCGCGTCGCTGAAGTTCAACCGCCTGCATCTGCACCTCACCGACGATCAGGGCTGGCGCCTGGAGATCGCCTCGCACCCCCTTCTCACCGAGAAGGCCGCGACGACCGGGGCGCTGGGAAGGCCCGGAGGCTTCTACACGGCCTCCGACTACGCCGAGATCGTCTCGTACGCGGCGGCACGGCATCTCGTCGTCGTCCCCGAGATCGATCTCCCCGGCCATACGCATGCCGTGGGCGTCGCCTATCCGGAGCTCGTCGAGGACCCGGTAATAGGCAAGGAACTGCGCGCGCAGTCGGAAGAGCTCGCCCAGCCGCTCCCCCGCACCGGAGTCCCCTACGAGGGCTGGGGCGTCGGGCACTCCTCCCTGCGCATCCACTCCGCGGAGACGGATGCCTTCCTCCGCGATGCGCTCGGCGAGGTCGCGCGGCTCACGCCGGGCCCCTACCTGCACATCGGCGGGGATGAGGCACTGGGAACTCCCGCGGCGGACTTCGCCGATTTCATCGAGCGGGTGACCGCGCTCGTCTTCTCCCTGGGGAAGACACCCCTCGCGTGGCATGAGGCGGGGGCAGCCGACGTCGCCCCCGGCACGATCGGCCAGTTCTGGGGCAGCATCGTCCCGCAGGGAGACCACGCCGCGCAGCTGCGACGTTTCGCTAACAACGGCGGCGGCGTCATCCTCTCGCCCTCGGACACCGCATATCTGGACCAGAAATACGATGCGGACTTCCCGCTGGGGCTCAGCTGGGCCGCCTTCATCGACCTGGAGACCGCCTACGGGTGGGAGCCGACCGCGATTGTTCCGGAGATCCCGGAGGGCGCGATCCTCGGGGTCGAGGCCCCGCTGTGGACGGAGACGGTCTCCTCGCTCGCTGACGCCGATGCGCTGTTCTTCCCGCGCGCCGCGGCCATCGCGGAGATCGGCTGGTCACCCGCGGCGCGGCGCTCCTGGTCTTCGTTCGCCCGACGCATCGGGGCGACGCGCGGGGTGTGGGACGCGGCAGGATGGGGCGGGAACCGTTCCGCAGAGCCCGAGGGGGGCATCGCATGACGCACACACGGAGCACGGTGATCCATTCCGCGCGTCTCGTCTCCGCAGGGACGATCACCGCCGACGCCTGGGTGCGCATCGAGGACGGTGTCGTCTCCGGCACCGGAACAGGCCGTTCCTGGGCCCCCGCAGATGAGGTCGTCGACACGAGCGCGGTCGCGGGCGCCGGAGCGATCCTCACACCGGGCTTCATCGATCTCCACTGCCACGGCGGGGCCGGCGCCTCCTACGACGACGGCGTAGACGCCATCCGCACGGCACGGGCGCTGCACCGGTCGCACGGCACGACGCGCGCCGTGATCTCCCTTGTCACCGCTCCCCTCGCCGACCTCGCGCGCGGGGCCGGCCTCGTCGCCGATCTCCACGAGAGCGACATCGACATCCTCGGCTCCCATCTGGAGGGCCCGTTCCTCGATCCCGGGCATAAGGGCGCCCATGAGCCGTCTCTGCTGAGGGATCCGCGTCCCGAGGACGTCGATCTCCTCCTCACCGCGGGCAGCGGAACGATCCGGCAGGTGACCATCGCCCCGGAACTGCCCGGCGGCATCGCCGCGATCCGCTGGATCGTCGCCGCGGGCGCCGCCGCCGCCATCGGCCACACGGATGCCGACGAGCGAACCACGCGGGATGCTATCGAGGCAGGGACGACGATCCTCACGCACGCCTTCAACGCGATGCGCGGAATCCATCATCGCGCACCCGGACCCGTCCTCATCGCCGCCGCGGATGCACGGGTCACGCTCGAGGCGATCGCCGATAACGTGCACCTCGATCCGCACATCATCAAACTCGTCTTCGACCAGGCGCCCCAGCGGGTGGCGCTCGTGACGGACGCCATGGCCGCGGCGGGCAGCGCCGACGGCCAGTACGATCTCGGCGCTGTGAAGGTGACCGTGCGCGACGGGATCGCGCGCACGGATGCGACGGGATCGATCGCAGGTTCGACGCTCACCCAGGACGTCGCCCTGCGCCGGGCGACGGAGGCGGGCGTGCCACTCGTGGAGGCGGTGCGGGCGCTCACGGAGACGCCCGCACGCACGATCGGCCGGGGCGCGGAGCTAGGGCGTCTCGCGCAGGGGTTCGCCGGAGACGCCGTCCTGCTGGACGCGCAGCTGCGGGTCGCGCGGGTATGGACGGGCGGACGCCTGTCCCGGTGACGCCCCTCCCCCAGGAGGAAGAGGAAGGGGCCGTCGATCCCCATCGACGGCACCCGAAAGTCCCCCGTAGAGAAGGCGGGTCCAGGAACTCCTCCCCCGAGGCTCCCGAGCCCGCCTGAACCGATGCAGTTGCCCCCACATCGGTGCCTGTACTCCGCCCCCCGGAGGAGAAACCTTGGCTGTCTCTACAAGATGAGACGGGGTAACCCGCAGTTCATTACGCGGATTCGAGAAGTTTTTTTCTCGGTGTTCGCTTGCCGCCCCGCCGGAGTCGGGCACGGGCGAGGTGGTGTCTTCCCTGTTTTCGAGAGACAATGGAGGAGATGCGCAGGGGGGGACAGATCTCTCCGTGCATCGGACTACCGTGGGGACGATCCCCGCCAGGTGAACGACTGTGCAACACGAGAACACACCCGAAGGCGATCCGATCGCCGACGCAGATCTCATCCTCCGCACCCGCTCTGGTGACACGGAGGCGTTCGGCGAACTCTGGCGGCGCCACTATCCGTCGGGGATCGCCGTGGCACGGTCCATCACATCAAGCATCGACGCCGATGACCTCGTGCAAGAGGCCTACACGCGCATCTACCAGGCGATCAGCAAGGGCGGCGGGCCGAACGGCTCCTTCCGCGCCTACCTCTTCACAAGCATCCGCAACACCGCGGCGGCCTGGGGACGCTCGCGCCGCGAGTCCGCGGTGGACGAGCTCGATACCGTCGCCGATCCGGACAGCACCGATCAGGCCGCCAACGACGCCCTCGACCGCAGCCTGACCGCGCAGGCGTTCCGCAGCCTTCCCTCCCGCTGGCAGGAGGTCCTCTGGTACACCGAGGTCGAGGGGATGAAGCCCGCAGAGACGGCGCCGCTCCTCGGTATGCGGGCCAGCGCCGTGTCGCAGCTCGCCTTCCGGGCGAGGGAAGGGCTGCGCGAGGCGTGGATCCAGGCACATCTGCGCAATGCACCCCCCGGCTCCGAGTGCCAGTGGACGATCGAGCACCTGGGCGCGTATTCGCGCGGCAACCTGGGGACCAGAGACAAGAAGCGACTGGAGCTGCACCTCGACGAATGCGCACGCTGCATGATCGTCGCCGCCGAGGCGAAGGACGTCTCTCGTCGGCTCGCGCTCGTCATGCTGCCGCTCGTTCTCGGTGTGACAGGAGCATCCGGCTATCTCGCCACGCTGCAGGGCGGCGGCACCCCCATCGTCGCGCTCGCTGCGATGCCGTCGGGCGTCTTCGAGGGTGCCGTGGAGATCGGCGGAACGGCGGCGGGTGGCGCGGGCGCGGCGCTGGGCGCAGCGACCGCAGGCGGAGGCGCAGCGAACGGCGGCGCGGGCAGCTCCGGCGGCGGAGCGAGCGCAGGGACGCTCACGGGGATGGGGGCGCTCATCGGCGCCGGGTCGGCGGCGTTCGTGGTCGCCGCCGTCGTCGCGAGCGCGGCGATCCTCCCCGGGCTCATCGGCGCGGATGCGACGACCTCGCTCCCCAGCGCCGGGGAATCGGGTTCCTCCTCGATCCACTCGAACGTCGGCCCGCAGGACCCGCAGAGCATCGACGGTGGCACGCCGTTCCTCATCACCGACCCGGAGGATGAGGACAAGAAGAGCGACGCCAAGAAGAGCGACGAGTACAAAAAGAGCGACGACGGGACGGGTGACGACGGGACGAAGGAGCAGGCGAAGGACGCCGATAGCTCCGGCGATGAGTCGTCCTCGTCGGGAGACAAGTCCGGCGATAAGTCCTCCGGCAGCGATGACTCTTCCGACGACGCGGACGAGGGGAACGGCACCGGGCAGCAGGGCGGCACCGGCACGGATCAGGGGACGCCAGGGGGAGACACCGATCCGGCGGGGCCCAGCGAGCCCTCGAACCCGAGCGAGCCCTCCGATCCCAGCGGCCCGTCGGACCCCAGTAGCCCGACCGATCCGACCGATCCGACGGACCCATCCGGCCCAACGGATCCCACGGACCCGACAGATCCCACGAGCTCGACGGATCCGACAGACCCGACAGACCCGACAGACCCGACAG
>JAATFJ010000334.1 GCA_015655255.1 Actinomycetales bacterium
CGCGCAGGGCTTCCTCGGTGAGTGTGCGCCGATAATCTGCCTTATGACGGAGGACGACATCCTCGAAGGCGCGCATGAGCACGGCGAGTTCCGTGTCCGACATCCACTCAGGCCAGTCGATGAGCGCAAAGAAGCGGCTGCGCTCCAGTTCCGCGCGCACGACCGTAGCGAATCCGGAACCGGCGGATGCCTCGCTCTCGTCATCAGGGACATCCCCCAGCCGCTCCGCCCAGAGGAGGCAAGCCTCGGGCCAGATCGATGTCGTCGGGCCGCCGAAGACGAGATCTTCCATCGGCGAGACGGGGACATCTGCGTCGGCGGGGAGGGTGAGGGAGGCCCGCAGGATGCGTTCCGGCCAGCGGCCGAGGTCGGACAGCTCCATCGCCATCCACTGCCGCACGACGGCGTTATGATCCGCGGCGATCGTCGCGGCCTGCGCCTGTACTGTCGTCCATTCCCGTGCAGGCATGTTGCCAATTCCGGAGAGGTGGGCGCCGACCGTGCCTCCCGCGAAGGGACGGTCGAGCAGGTCGTAGGACAGCAGCACGCGGATGTCACCCAGCAGGGTCCTCAGGCCATGGACGAACCAGTGCGGCAGAGGGGTTGGAGACCCATCCGGCACGAGCGCGAGCAATGCATCGGCTTCACACAGGCGACACCAGGGCGAGGACAGCGGATCGTCCACAGCGCGACGCCAGGCGGTGTCCCGCAGCGACTGCAGCGAGCGGAGCAAGAGCGTATGCCACGGCAAGGCGGCATCCAGGCGCATCCCGCTCTCCTCTCCACCGGCCCGCCCCTCGTCCGCGGCCCGCTGTCTGCTGGCACGCCAACGATCGACGTCGAAACGGGAGCCTCCTGCCGGATTCGAACCGGCGACATCCGCATTACAAGTGCGGCGCTCTGGCCAACTGAGCTAAGGAGGCGGAGGTCGTGCGACCAGGCATCAGCCTAGCGGCTCGAAGGCCGCGAACGCGGGTGCGCCCCGGAGGTCAGCCGACGGGAACCTCTGTGGCCTCCGGCGCGGGGGTCTCGGCATTCTCCGTGGCCTCCGGCGCGGGCGTGTCCGAGGGCTGCGGGGTCTCATCCGTCTCGCTCGCGACGCTGAGCACGAACTGCGCGAACTCCGCAGGATCCTCGAGCGAGCCGACATAGGCCTGGCCGTTGACGAGAACCATGGGTGCTCCTGTGAGGATGACGTCGTCGGATCCGGCGAGCGGTCCCTCCAGCGCCCGCGTCGTCGCGTCCTTCGCCCAGGAGAGGTAGTCCTGGTCCTCGATGCAGGACTTCACGTCCTTGCCGTTGTCAACGCCCGCGGCGGCGGCGAGCGTGGCCAACTCCTCGTCGGAGCGACCGTCCGTGTCGATCTCCGGCTGATCGATGAGGAGTTCGTGGTTGAAGTCGTAGAAGGTGTCCGGGGAATGCGTCGCCACGCAGGCCGCAGCAGCGGCCGCACGCAACGAGTACTTCGTGCCGTTGGAACTCTGCGTGAGCACCGAGACGGGGTGGTAGGTCACCGTGGCGATGCCGTCGGTGATCCATCCGGACAGGAGACGTGCGTTGGAGCGCTCGAATGTGCCGGCGCCGGACGAGAGGTAGTCGACGTAGATCTGCACATCGACGGCGGAGGTCTGCTGCGGCGCCGGGGTGCCTTCTTCCGTCGCGCTCGCATCGGTGGAACCGGTGTCGGCGCTCTCCCCCGTCACGCCCTGGTCGCCCGCGGCCGTGGCGTCCGGGATGTCGTGGACGATCACGCCGTCGCCCTCCATCCCCGTGGGGCTGAGCTCGGGCTTGCTGATGGTGGAGGTCACGGCGAGCGCGACCGCGACGCCGATGCCACCGACCGCGGCGACCGCGACGGCTCCGATGATGACCCGGCGCATGACGCGCACTCGGGATTGGTGCGCACGCACGCGCTGGGCCTTCTCCCGAACCGCCTCACGGGTGTGACGAGGCGACGGGACGTTCGGCGTTTCCTCGCTCGACATCGTTCCTCTTGAAAGTCTTCCGGGGACGGATCTCCCCGATTCCGCTCGAAGCGGCACAGAATTCCATGTTAAGCATGTCGGCTGGGAAATACCCCGGTGCGTCTCTTCGTGAGATACTGGGCGTGGCCCAATGAGGGGCCACGGCGGGGCCTCCCCGCCGCATCCATCACAACGGATCGTCCGGCACGTACCTGCCGGTGAAGGAGAAAACAATGGCATCTGTCACCTTCGATGACGCCACGCGCCTCTACCCCGGAGGAACGCGTCCGGCCGTCGATAAGCTCAACCTCGAAGTCGGCGACGGAGAGTTCCTTGTCCTCGTCGGCCCCTCCGGCTGCGGGAAGTCGACGTCGCTGCGCATGCTCGCCGGCCTCGAAGAGGTCAAC
>JAATFJ010000177.1 GCA_015655255.1 Actinomycetales bacterium
ACGTCATCGAATACGCGCCCGGCGAGGTCTACGACCCCGTGCAGCACGGCGACCGGTACTGGAAGGTTGACGGTTTGCCGCAGGACTACTGCGCCGTGTCCGGCGCGCTTACGGGCGCGCGCCGCGCTCACCAACCGGGCGATTCGGAGTCTCATGCCTGACACGATCCGCACCCCAGCACTAGCGCGAGCGAATGCAACCTGGGGAATATCCCCTCTCATGGGGAACACCGAAACACTCGCATCATTCCAAACCTGGCTGCTGTCCACCTCCCGGGGCGACGGGACAATACGCCTCCGGATCCGACACGCCACACAGCTCGCACAACGCTACGACCTCACCACCGTGACGACCGACGACCTAGAAGGGATCCTCTTCGAGCGCCGCGGCGACGCAGCCGAAACCCGAAAATCGCTCCTCGCATCATGGCGCGTGCTCTTCAAATGGGCCGTGCGGAAAAACGTCCGCCTCACCGACCCAACCCTCGACGTCGAGGCCGTGCACGTACCCGTCAAAGTACCCCGCATCGCACCCGACGACGCGATCCTCACCGCACTCAGCCGCGCCACCCACCAGCAACGCGCAATGATCCTCCTCGCCCGATACGCCTGCCTCCGCCTCACCGAGCTCACCACACTGCACACCAGCAACCGCGAAGGCGACATGCTCCGCATCATCGGGAAAGGCGGCAAAGAACGCATGGTCGGCATCAACACCGACCTAGCCGCCGCGCTCGACACCCTCGAACGCGAACAAGGCCGCGGCTACTACCTCCCCGGACACACCGGCGCACACATGCACCCGCAATCCGTGCACAAGATCATCCTCCGCATCACCGGATGGAACCCACACTCACTCCGACACGCCGGCGCCACAGCCGCCTACAACGCCACCCGAGACCTCCGCGGCATCCAAGCCATGCTCGGCCACTCATCACTCGCCACCACCCAGCGATACCTCCACCTCGACGCCGAAGCACTACGCAACGTCGCCGCAGCAACCACCATCCAGCAGCCACTACCCACGACAGCCGGAACAGATACCCCGCGAGCGCTGCCGGAGGCGGCGTGACGCGGCTCGGCCAGCCCGGTACGCTGCGACCATGAAGAATCCGAAGCTGCTCGTATCCGCGAACGATCGCGCCGTGGCCCAGTATCAGGCGACGCTCATCGGCTTGGCCGTACGCCAGGCTCTCGCGGAGGACCGGGCGATTCGCGACGGCCGCGCGGCGGAGCCCACTCACCCCCTCGCGCCGTTCGTACTACCGTCCATCTGACGGGCGGCCGTGAACGACGGATAGCGCCCCTCCCACCCCCGCAATGGGGATGAGAGGGGCGCTATGTCTGCGCGTGCGGATTAGGCCGGCACGGCGGCGAGCTTGCTCACTGCGTCGATGATCTCCGCCTTCGTGAGCCCGGTCGCGTCGACGCCGAGCCCGGTCGCGTAGGCGACCCACTCCGGCTTCAGTGCGTCGTCAGCCGGCCGGGGGAGCGACACGGCAGTCACGACCGCCGCACCGTCACCGGTCACACCAGCCTCGAGGATCGCACCATCAGACGGGAGCGTCGCGAGCACGTACCGCAGCAGCGTCACCAGCGTGGACAGGGCAGCCGCCTGAAGCACCGTCGACCACGCCACATCCGTGAGCAGCGTCGCACCCACGAACCCGGCCGCGAGCGCCTGCGCGAACGTCTTCACCGCACGCTCGGCCGCCGACTGCCACCAGGGGAGTGTGGCGCCCTCCACCTCGGGGAGACCGGCGAGGGACGTCACGAGGGATGCGAGCGCGCCCAGCACGCCGGCGGAGACGATCGTCACCCACGGGACGTCAGCGAGCAGCGAACCGCCCAGATACGGGACGGCGACCGCGACGGCCGTCGACAGGGCACGCAGCAGCGCAGCTTTCCACCACACGGCGGACGCCAGATAGGTCAGAGACATGAATCAGGTTCCTTCCTGCACCCCGACGGGTGCGGTAACAGCGGGACGTTCGCCCGCCTCGATGTGATCCGTGAGCCGCCGATTCACACGCGACACGGACGTCTTCAGAGAGGCCGCCTGCCGGCGCACATGCGCGAGATCCCCGCGCGTCTCCGCGAGCTGTGCGACCAGCTCGTCGACCTTCGCCTCCGTGCGCGTCGACGCGTCCTTCAACGACCCGCCACCGTTAGGCTGGATCTCATGACGCACCGTGCCGAGCACGCTCTTGATCTCGTCAAGATCCGTGCTCAACGTCGACAAGGTCTCCGCGAGACGGATCGCCGCACCGAACCGCGCATGCGCGCGCTTCACCGCCGCCCACAGCTTCGGCGCCTTCCGCCACACGAGCACCAACGCGGCGACCACCGCCGACGCCCACACGACAAGCTGCCATGCACTCATAGCGTCCAGCACCTCCCGCACAGGCTGAGGCACCCACTCACCCCCGGTCACGTCGGCAACGTCCGCAGCGAATACGTACCCAGCAGCCCCTGGTCGGCCACGTCGCGACCCGCCTCCAGCTGGATGCGGGTGATCCGGGCAGTGACATCCGGGAACCGGCCCTGCCAATCAGCGAGCGTCACCACGTCACCGACCTCCAGCCGCGGATCCGCGGGCACCGTCACGTCCGACAGCTCCACACGAGGCTCCGCGAGATCCACCAGCAGGCGATCCGCGAGCGCCGTCACGCCCACCGTCGTCTGTCGCCAATCCGACGCGGACAGCTCCAGCGTCCGCGTGCCCCACGCGGCCGTCGACGACGTGTTTTCCTCCGACACCGACAGTGTCGAATACGTGTCGCCAGTGAGCCCGTACCCGTTGATCCACATGCCCGGCTGCTGACGGCCGATCGTGGAATCCGTACCCCAGAACGTGGGCCACCGCGGGTAGTACGTCGACGTCGTCCCATTGATCACCGTCACCCGTGCCGACGTCGGAGAGATCGGGCAAATACTCGCCGTGATCAGTGACCCGTTATAGATCGCCGCCCCATCCGTAGCAACGCACAAGACCATGCCGTTCGCGACCGACCCGACCGGCGGCACCGGC
>JAATFJ010000060.1 GCA_015655255.1 Actinomycetales bacterium
GACTCGAACCCGAGCGCCTGGGTCGCGCTCACATCGAGCCCCGAGGCCGCCGGATCGATCGCGCCGTCGAGGACGAGGCGACCCGCCTTCTCGGGGTAGAGCTCCGCATAGGTCGCGCCGAGGAAGGTGCCGTAGGAGTATCCGAGGTAGTTGAGTTGGGTGTCGCCGAGGACGGCGCGGATGAGATCCATGTCTCGTGCCGAGTTGACCGTCGTGATGTACGGGAGGATCCCGCCGCTGTTCGCATCGCACGCCTCAGCGAAGGCGCGATGCGCGTCGAGGAGCTCGTTCGTCCACTCCTCCGAGCCGCGCGCACCGGTGGGGATGTCATAGAGATAGGCATCCATATCGGCCGCGTCGAAACACTGCACGGCCGTGGAGCGGCCCACGCCGCGCGGGTCAAAGCCGATGACGTCGTAGTTCTCGATGAGATCGGTGCCCACGGCGTAGTCGAGGGAGTCGGCGATGAGGTCATACCCGCTCGCGCCGGGACCGCCCGGGTTCGTCAGGAGGGATCCCATCGAGGTCTCCCCCGTGGCCTGGTGCCGGACGATGGCGAGCTCCACAGTCTGCCCGTCGGAGGGGTTGTCCCAGTCGAGCGGAGCGGTGACCGTGGCGCAGTCGAAGCCGGTGGAGACGCAGTCCGTCCAGGTGAGCTCCTGCCCGTAGAAGGACAGCAGCTCCGCGGACACGCCCTCGGTATCCGGCGTCTTCGACGCCGTCGGCGTGGAGGATGCCTCGGTGCCGTCCTCCCCGATCAGCGCGGACAGGCACCCGGACAGGGAGAGCGTCACGGCGGCGAGTCCGGCGACCGCGGCGAGCGCGCGCATACGGCGAGAAGTGTCTCGGATGTTCACGGTTTCCTCCCGCTCGCGACGGTCACGAGCAAGCTTTCCAGGGCCAGCAGAGGAGCGACGTTGCGCTCCAGAGACTCTCTCGTCTCGGCCAGATGATCCAGTACAACCAGGGTACGGGCTACGTCCCACGCGGCCGAGATCGCCGCCAGCTCGGCGCGCAATTCCCGGTTGATGAGGTCGTCGCCGCGCCCGTACTGCAGCATGACAACATCGCGGAACAGCGACTGCAGATCCGTGAGCACGCGGTCGATGCCGTCGCGCAGGCTGCGGGTCGCGCGCTTCTTCTGATCGTCTTCGAGGGCGGACAACTGCGAGCGCAGCGCGGGGGGCACGGCCTGCCCCTCCGCGATGCCGACGGTGCGCAGGAGCGCGGTGCGCTCGGCTTCGTCACGCTCCGCAGTGAGGGTCTTCGCATCCTCCGTGGCCGCCTGGATGATGTCCCCCGCGACCTCGACGGCCGTGCTGACGCCGCGCACGCCGAGCACGGAACGCAGGGTCGCCTCACGCCGCCGACGGGCGGACTCATCCGTTGCGAGGCGCTGCGCCATGCCGATGTGCCGCTGGGCGTGCCGGGCCGCCTCCTCGGCGATCGCCGGATCGGCGCCGGTGCGTTGCACGATGAGACGGGCGACGTCGGCGACGTCGGGCTCCCGCAGGCGCAACGGACGGACACGGGAGCGGATGGTGGGGAGGAGATCGGCCTCGCTGGGCGCGCAGAGGATCCACACGGTCTGCGGCGGCGGCTCCTCGAGCGCCTTGAGGAGCACATTGGAGGTGCGCTCGACCATGCGGTCGGCATCCTCCACGACGATGACGCGGTAGCGGCCGACCGACGGCCCGAAGTAGGAGCGCTCGACGAGGGCGCGCGCCTCGGCGATCGTGATGATGACCTTATCGGTGCGCAGCGCCGTGACATCCGGATGCGTCCCCGCGAGCACCTGCCGCATGGTGTGTGTGTCGTCGGGGCCTGAGGCGATGAGCGCGGCAGCGAAGGCGTAGGCGAGCGTGGACCGACCGGACCCTGGCGGCCCCGTGAGGAGCCAGGCGTGCGAGAGCGCCGCGGGATCGGCCGCGGCCGACTGGAGCGTCGCGACGGCCTCGTCCTGCCCCCAGACGTCCGTCCAGGGGAAGGGCGCGGCGGTCGTCATCTTCTCAGCCTAACCGCAGGCACCGACACGGCTGCGATGAGGCGGGCCTCAGAGCAGCGGAGCGAGGCGGGCGCGGATGGCCGCGGCGATCTCCTCGGCGGGGAGGGAGGCATCGAGCACGAGGAAGCGCTCCGGCTCCGCTGCGGCGAGCCGCAGATACGCCGCCCTGACGCACTCGTGGAAATCGAGCTTCTCCGCCTCCAGCCGGTCGAAGCGACGCTTCTCCCCATCCCGCCGCACGCGCGCCGCACGTGGATCGAGGTCGAGGAGCACCGTCACATCAGGCAGTGCGCCCTCGGCCGCCCACAGGGACAGATCGCGGATGTCGCCCGCATCGAGGGCACGGCCGACGCCCTGGTAGGCGACGGAGGAGTCGAGGTAGCGATCCTGAACGACGACTTCTCCGCGTGCGAGAGCGGGGAGCGCGACCGTCGCGACATGCTGCGCGCGGTCCGCCGCATACAGCAGAGCCTCGGCACGAGGGGCGATACCCCCGCGATGGTGGAGAACGATGTCGCGGATGAGGTTCCCCACCTCGGAGCCGCCGGGTTCGCGCGTGCGGACAACGGTGCGCGCGGATTCCCGCAGCCAGCGCTCCAGGAGGTCTGACTGCGTCGTCTTCCCGGCACCGTCCCCGCCTTCGAGCGTGACCCACAGTCCCGGCCCCGGCACCGCCTAGCCGTGGGGGGCGCCGATCCCGCTCACGAGGAGGCGCCCTCGGCCGCCTTCTTCGCCGCGGCGTTCGCGGCACGCGTCGCCGCGGCCTTCTTCGCGGCCGCCGAACGCGCCGCCGTCGTCGTCTTCGCGGTCGACGCCGGTTTTTTCGCCGTCGTCTTCTTCGCCGCGGATGCGGCGGTCTTCGCGGGAGCCTTCTTCGCCGGCGTGCGCGAACCACGTTTCGGAGACGGTCCCTTCGCGCGCTTATCGGCGAGCATCTGCGCAGCGATCTCGAAGGTGATGTCCTCGGGTTTGGACCCGCGCGGGATGGTGACGTTCGTCTCGCCGTCGGTGACGTAGGGACCGAAGCGCCCGTCGCGCACCCGGATGGGCTTGCCGCTCACCGGATCGGCGTCGAACTCGGCGAGCGCGCTCGACGCACGACGCGCCCCATACTTGGGCTGCGCGTAGATCGCGAGCGCTTCATCGAGGGTGATGTCGAAGATCTGCTGCTCGCTCTCCAGCGATCGCGAGTCGGCACCCTTCTTGAGGTAGGGTCCGAACCGGCCGTTCTGCGCCGTGATCTCCTCGCCGGTGGCGGGATCCGCTCCGACGATGCGGGGCAGGCTCAACAGCTTCAGCGCCGTATTGAGGTCGATGTCGTCCACCGACATCGAGCGGAACAGCGAGCCCGTGCGGGGCTTGGGCGCGTCCGTCTTCGCCGTCTTCTTCTTGGGTGCCTCGACGACCTCACCCGTCGCCTGGTCGACCTCCTCCTCAGACGGAGGATCGTTCTCCTGCACGTACGGCCCGAAGCGTCCGTCCTTGACGACGATGATCTTGCCGTTCTCCGGGTTCTCTCCCAGTACGCGGTCTCCCGCGACGGGTGCGTCGATGAGCTCCTGCGTCTTCTGGGCCGTCAGCTCATCGGGGGCGAGGTCCTCCGGCACGTTGACGATGCGCGGCTTGGCCTCGGGGTTCGCGGGATCGACGACCTCAAGGTAGGGACCATACTTGCCGAAGCGGAGGGTGGCCCGATCGGTGATGCGCGTGGAGTTCAGCGCGCGCGCGTCGATCTCGCCGAGGTTGTCGACGACCTGACGCAGACCCACCTGTGCATCGGAGCCGAAGTAGAACTCGCGCAGCCACTCGACGCGGTTCTGCTCCCCGCGCGCGATGGCGTCGAGGTCGTCCTCCAGGGCCGCGGTGAAATCGTAGTCGATGAGGTCGGCGAAGTGCTCCTCGAGGAGGCGCACGACGCTGAAGGCGAGCCACGTCGGCACGAGCGCCTGGCCGCGCTTGGTCGCGTAGCCACGGTCGATGACGGTACCGATGATGCTCGCGAAGGTGGAGGGACGGCCGATACCGTGCTCCTCCAGAGCCTTGACGAGCGAGGCCTCCGTGTAGCGCGGCTTGGGGGTCGTGTGGTGCCCCTTGGCCTCGGCATCGGAGAGCTGCAGTGTGTCGCCCACCGCAACGGCGGGGAGGGACTGGTTCTCGTGCTTATCGGCGTCGCCGCGCTTCTCGTCGCGCCCCTCCTCGTAGGCCTCGAGGAAGCCTTTGAAGGTGTAGACCGTGCCGGAGGCGGTGAATTCGGCGAGCTTCTCCCCCGCCTGCACCTCCAGGGTCACCGTCGTCGTCTCGTACTTGGCGTCGGACATCTGGCTCGCGACCGTGCGCTTCCAAATGAGGTCGTAGAGCCGCAGCTCCTCCTTGTCGAGCTGGGAGGAGACAGACGAGGGCTTGCGAAAATTCTCCCCCGAGGGCCGGATGGCCTCGTGCGCCTCCTGCGCGTTCTTGCTCTTGGACTTGTAAACGCGCGGCTTGAGCGGCACGGCGGCATCGCCGTAGAGGGACACCGCCTGGCTCCGCGCCGCCTGCAC
>JAATFJ010000228.1 GCA_015655255.1 Actinomycetales bacterium
CGCCGCCTCGTACGCGGCGAACACGGCTGGATGGGTGTTCACGGAAATGGGGCGTCAGCCCTTCGCCGTGGTGCCCAACGTGGACATGAGTGACCCGGTGTTCCTCTTTACCGCGGCCGCCGTGTCGCCGGGGGTATCGGCGGGGGAGTTGATCTTTAGCCTCGTGAGCTTTGCCCTGCTCTACGGCATCCTCGCTGTCACGGAGCTCTTCCTCATGGTGAGATACGTGCGCGGCGGCGTCGCATCCGCCATGCCTGAGCTGGTGCATAAGGACGACGAGGATAGCGACGACAAGGAGAAGGACGATGTACTCGCCTTCGCGTTCTGACCGTACCCGTACCAGGAAGGGAGCCTGCTGATGGACCTGCCCACGTTGTGGTTCGGCATCATCGCCGTGCTCTGGTTTGGCTACCTCCTGCTGGAGTGCTTCGACATGGGTGTGGGGATGCACCTCTTCCTCATCGCCCGTTCCCCGCTGCAACGACGCGTGCTTATCAACACGATCGGCCCGGTGTGGGATGGCAACGAGGTATGGCTCGTCACGGCGGGAGCGGCGATCTTCGCGGCCTTCCCGCACTGGTACGCCTCGCTGTTCTCCGGGCTGTACATCCCGCTCGTTGTCGTGCTGCTCGCGCTGATCCTCCGCGCTGTCGCGATCGAGTACCGCAGCAAGCACCACACGCCGCGATGGACTGGCACATGGGATATCGCGATCGCCGCAGGCTCGCTCGTTGCCTCCTTCGGCGTGGGGGCGATGCTCGCGATCACCACGACGGGCCTCCCGCTCAACGACAACGGCGATCGCGTTGGCGGTCCCTGGGCCTGGCTGAGCCTCCCCGCGGTGCTCGGCGGGCTCGCCGTCGTCGGGTTCAGCCTCATTCACGGGGCGACCTTCCTCGCCCTCCGCTCCGATGGAGAGGTCCGCGTGAAGGCCCGCTCCTTCGTGCTGCGCTGGACGCCGCTCGCGATTCTGCCGCTGCTCGGCTGGGTGCTGCTCATCCAGTTCACGAAGGGCACACCGCTCACATGGGCGCTTACCGTCACGGCCGTCGTCGCTCTCCTCATCTCCTGGACGCTGCAGAAACGCGGGCGCGAAGGATGGGCCTTCGGCTTCATGGCGGGCTTCCTCGCCCTGGGCGTCGGCGGGCTCTTCACCGCCGTATATCCCGTGGTCCTGCCCTCGACGATAGATCCAGCGTTCAGCCTCGATGTGTGGAACGCGTCCAGCGGGGACTACACACTCGGCGTGATGAGCGTGGTCGCCCTGCTCGGCGTCCCCGCGGTCATCGCGACCCAGACATGGAGCTACTGGATCTTCCGCAAGCGGCTTGCCGAGCGGAACATCCCCGAACTGCACGAGATTGTCCCTGCGGAGCGGGCGTGAAGGCACGGCGCTCCGGGAAACGCCCGGATTCGCCCATCGGCCTCCTCGGGCCTGCGGGAAAACGTACGCTCGGATTGCTCGCCCTCGTCGCGGTGGTTAAGGCGGCGGGGATCATCCTCGTCGCTGAGGCGCTCACACGCGGGATCGTCTCGGCGATCGCGGGGGAGGAGCAGTGGCGCGCCGTCCTCCTCTTCGGTGTCTCCGGGGCGCTGCTCCGGGCGCTCGCCGCCTGGGCGAGCCGCTACATCGCCCAGCGCGGCAGCCTGCGCGAGAAGAGCGCGCTCCGTGAGGCGCTCGCCGTGCACCTCCTCCGCGGCGGGGAGAAACCCACGGGAGCCATGGCCGTGCTCGGCACGCGGGGCCTCGACGATCTCGACGCCTACTTCACGACCTTCCTGCCCGCGCTCGTCGCGGGCATGGTCATTCCGCCGCTCGTCGGGCTGCGCATCCTCTCCGCCGACCTCGTCAGCGCCATCGTCATCGTGCTGACGATCCCCCTCGTCCCCGTGTTCATGATCCTCATCGGCTCGCACACGAAGGAGCGCGCGGATGAGGCCTCCGGCTCCCTCCTGCGCCTTTCCGGGCACCTCGCGGAGCTCGCCCAGGGCCTCCCCGTCCTCGTAGGATTGGGGCGCGTGCGTGAGCAGACGAAGGCGCTCCGTGCGCTCTCGGACGACTATGCGCGCCGCACGATGAAGACACTGCGCACGGCGTTCCTCTCCTCCCTCGCCATGGAGCTCATCGCGACGATCTCCGTCGCCGTCGTCGCGGTCTTCATCGGCGTGCGTCTCGTGCACGGCGGAATGACGCTGGAGGCGGGCCTCGTCGTGCTCATCCTCGCGGCGGACTGCTATCTGCCGCTGCGCGAGGCGGGTGCCGCATACCACTCCTCCGAAGACGGCGTCGCGGCACTGCGCCGGGTGCGCGCCGTGATCGACGAGCAGACGCCGGAGCCGCTGTGGGACGGGGTGGAGAGCATCGAAGGCATGCCCCTCACCGTGCGTCTGCGCGGCGTGACGGTGCGTTATCCGGATCGACCCGCCGTGCTCGACGGCTTCGAGATGGATGCGCCTGCCGGAGCAGTCACCCTGTTGGACGGCCCGAGCGGTGCGGGAAAGACGACAGTCCTCGCGCTCATCGCCGGACGCCTCGGCCCCGTGGCGAAAGGACGGTCGAGCGAATCCGCGCCCGCCCGCGTGGAGGGGACTCTCACGGGCATACCGGAGGACGGCATCGCCGAGGCGCCGCAGCACCCGCACTTCTTCGCCGACACGTCCGTGCAGGAGCTGCTGCTGCATGCGCCCGGGGACGAGGAAGGGGCTCGACGCGTGCTCGCCGAGGTCGGTCTCGATGGGCTCGATGACGCGGATCTCCGCCTGTTCAGCCCAGGGCAGTCCCGCCGCCTCGCCGTGGCGCGCGCACTCTGGCGCGTGGACCGCGGAGCGCAGCTGCTCCTCCTCGACGAGCCGACCGCGCACCTCGACGCGCACAGCGCGACCCGGGTGCGCGCAGCCATGCAGCGCCGCACGGGGATGGCGACCGTCATCCTTGCGGGGCACGATCCGGAATTGCGGGCGCACAGCGACCATCGCGTCGTCATCGGCGGAGCGGTCAGAGCCACCGTCATCACAGCCCTTCCCACTGAGTCCTCGGCCCGCGCCGAGAGCATCGTCTCTGAGAGTGTCGTTCCGGATAGGGGTTCCGCCCAGGCTGCGCCCGGTCCCGAGGCTAAGCCGTCGGCGCTGCGGCACGGAGGCTCCGCGCTCTGGCGTCTCGCACGGCTGCGCCCCCTCGCGCTTGTCGCCGCGGCCGTGCTCGGGGTGCTCGCCACCCTCTTCGCGGTGACGCAGACCGCCCTGTCCGGGTGGCTCATCGTCCGTGCGGCGGAGCAGCCCCCTATCCTCCTCCTCACCGTCGCCATCGTCGGCGTGCGCTTCTTCGGACTCGGACGCGCCGTGCTGCGCTACGTCGAGCGCCTGCAGCTGCACCGCGCGGTCTTCGCCCTCGCGGGTGATCTGCGCGTGCGGCTCTGGCAGGCGCTCGCGCGCACGGGATTGCGGATGAGCGGCCTCCGGCGCGGTCCCGCGGTGCTCGATCTGCTCATCCGCGATGTGGACCGCGTGCGCGACGAGGTGCCGCGTGTGCTGCTCCCGCCCATCGTCGCCGCGCTGAGCCAGCTCGCGCTCCTCGTCGCCGCCGCCTTCCTCCTTCCTGCTGCGGTGCCCGCTCTCCTCGCGGTCGCCGTGCTCACGCTCGGTGTGGCGCCCGCCCTCGCCGTCCGTGCCGATGCGCGGGCCTCCCGGGAGGAACAGGAGCATCGTTCCCGGGTGGGACGCGCGTTCACGACGCTGCTGGAATCGGCGGAGGAGCTCGCCGTGCACCGCGCCGCGTCCGGCCCCCTGGGGGATCTGCGTGCGGAGGAGCGTGCGGCCGAGCGTCGTGCGCGTCGCTCCGCCGCCTCCGCGGGTGCGGGGCAGGCCGTGAGCGTCCTCGCCGTCGTCAGCGGGGCGCTCTGGGTCGTCCTCGCCGGACAGCACGCCGATGGCGGGGTGCTCGCTCTCGTCGCCCTCGCCACCCTCTCCCTCGCGGATTCCGCCCTCGACGCCGTCACCGC
>JAATFJ010000384.1 GCA_015655255.1 Actinomycetales bacterium
CGAGGACGTCCTCGTCGTCCAGCTCCGGCACACCGATGACCCCGTCTCCGCGCTCGCCGGAGGGGGAACGGCGGGAGGGACCGGCTCGCCGGACAGCTTCGTCGCGCATCGCACGGTGGACCCGCCGCTGAGTCCCGGCGACCTGCTGCTCGCGCCGCACTACCGCACGGAATATGAGGAGACAGCGCGCATGGTGGACGAGTCCGGCGATGTCCGGGGCGGTGCGGTCGAGGCCGTCTGGAAGGAGCTGGCTCAGGCGACGACGATCGAGGCCGTCGAGTATCGGGCGGAGCGGGTCGGATGAGTGGCGAGCGCGGTCAGCGTCGTTTTTTCTGGGGGCGGAGGATGAAGCCGAACACGCCGTTGATGAGGGAGATAAGGATCGCCGCGAGCACGCCCCACCAGAAGCTTTCCAGGCCCAGACCCCAGCCGAACCCGCTCGTGAGCTGTGCGGTGAGCCAGAGCAGGAAGCCGTTGATGACGAAGCCGATGAGTCCGAAGGTCAGGAGGTACAGCGGGAACGCGATGATCTTGACGACCGTGCCGACGATGGTGTTGACGACGGCGAAGAGCGCGCCCACGGCGAGCAGCGTGAGGAGGAACTGCAGGTCTCCGGCGGGCGGGAAGGCCGTGATCGTGATGCCCAGCAGCGGGATCAGCGACACGACCCAGAAGGCGAAGGCGTTCACGACGACACGGATGAGGAGGCGCATAGCTGCCCAGTGTCGCATGCGCGCCCGGAGAGCGGCTGAATGGCTGCGACCGCCCTCCGTCCTCGCGGCGGGATGAGGCGCGGGGATGAGATTCTCCGCATTCCCGATACGTTCCTCCTCCGCTCCTGCGGGGGCCGGAGCCGGTGCCGTCTAATGATCCGAGGGCGTGAACGTCGGGGGAGTGCATCGCCCGTGCGCCTCGCCCTAATCCGATTTCTGTGTTGCACGGCAGGACACTCGTGCGCCGTGTCGCTACTGGCCCGGTCACGACATCGCGAGGGGGATGGAATATGACGGGGGAACCCTCGTCCCCACCCGCGGACGAACGTGAATGCGTGAGGCCCGGGTTGTCGAGCGCCGAGCAGCACTTAGCCGGGGGTGCGGGGCGGCACACGCGCCTGTACCGCACCCTCTACAGGCAGGGATCCCACCCGTGTTCCCTTTGGGGACATGGTCTCTGCCGAATTGGCGCTTCCGCCTTGCACCAGCCCTCACCGCAAGGCGGAAGCGTCCCTCCCCGGGTTCTTCCCGGGCATACGCTATTCGCGATCCCCCGGCGGCAGAAGAGTAGCGGGGAGTGAAAGTCCGCGGTTATTGCGTGAGAGAGACGCGTAATAGATGAGGGGGTCCGTGCATCCCTTGTACAGGGGACATACCCGCGACGCGAGGGCGATGCCGGGAGAGCATCGCCAACCATCGGAACGACATTCGGAACGAGACAAGGCAGGGTGGGGGCGGTGGCGGCGACTCTTCGGGAGAGCGGGGTGAGGGACGGCGACTCGCAGCGCCTCACCTCGGCGCACGACTGGGCGGGATACTTCGCTCAGCCGGAGGGGATCTCCCTCATACCGCGTCCCCGTCTGCGGGACGCGGTAGTGGCGAGCCCCGCCCGGTGGTGCGAGATCGTGGGCATGGCTGGCATGGGACGCAGCACCCTGCTGGCTCAGGTGCTCGAAGAGCTCTCTATCCGGCACGAGGCCTGGATGCTCATCGAGCAGACCAAGGAGACCACCTCCTTCGCGGCCCTGTTCGCCTCCCTCTCCGAGGGCGAGCCCGCCAGAAGGCGCGCCGCCGGCTCGGAACTGCGCTCCGAGGTGCGCCTCGTCGCGGAACGCATCACGCAGCGAATGCACCAGCAGGACGCCTCCCGCTTCACCGTGCTCATCGACGACTTCGATTGGTGCGTCGCCCGCGGACAGCTGCCGCTCTTCTCGCAGTTGCTCTGCGAGGTGCCTTCCCTCCGGATCGTGACCGTGACGCTCGCCGCCATCGACGACGGCGCCGACAGTGCGCCGGGCGGCCTCCGCGAACAGGTGCTGTTCGACGATCTCTCGTTCACCGCGGAGGATCTCGAAGCCCTGTACCACGACAACAAGGAGCATCCGGCGGCCGCGTTCCTCGCGACGCCGGAACGTCGCGAGGAACTGCTCCGCGTCACCCGCGGATTCCCTCTGGCCGTCGGATTGGCGCTCGACCGCGGCGTCGGCCGGGACGCCGACGTGCTCCCCGCGTTCGTGCTGGACGAAGTGCTCGACGCGTTGCGCCGCGAACTCCCGCGGCGATATCCACGGTCCCTCGCGAGTGGAGGACCCCTCCAGGTTCTCCACATGCTGTCCTTTCTGCCGCGGGTCACCCTCCGGCACGTGCTCGGTCTCTTCCCCGAAGCCGATGCCTCGCTGACGATGCAGCTGCTCAAAATTGCCGCGCTGGACCCATCGAAGGCCCTCATCGCCGAGGAGTTCGTCTGGAGCGATGAGTCCTGGCAGTCCTTCCTTTCCTGGAACCTCTTCGATACCGCGACGCGGACGCGGCTCATCCGCCGACTCGAGGGCCTCGGCGACGTCACCGCTGTCTTCGGCCAGCACGTCTTCGCCGGTGAGCTGCGGCAGGCGAACCGTCTTCTCGAGCGTCGATTCCTCACCATCTACGAACAGGCCGCGCCCGAGGTCATCGCTCATCTGCTGAGCCTTCCTCCTCGTCTCCTGCAGCGGCTGCCCTATCTGCGGGTCATGCTGACGCTCGCGAATCCCC
This sequence comes from Actinomycetales bacterium, assembly GCA_015655255.1. The sequence goes on from JAATFJ010000384.1 coordinate 2,745, forward strand.
TTTCCGAGGCCGTGGACTTCCGGTCGGCCGCCCAGGAGATTGGCTCCTTCGCACAGCGGAAGGAGGACGATCCCGGTGTGTGCCTACTCGGCTGTGCGATCCGGGCCGTGGCTCTGTCCCGCTCTGGACAGATCGGCGCGGCGCGTCAGCGTGCCCACGCCGTACTGAATGAGATCGCGCGCAATGCTTCTCTCTCCTCGTCCGACGATCTCGCTGTCCCGGAGGCCCGGGTGATCGCCCTGCTCGTGAGCCTCGCCTGCGGCGGCATCTCCGAAGAGCTCCCCGCGTGGAAGAGAGCGGTCGGCGAGCCGCTTCTCGACCGCCGGGGAGCCTCCGTGCAGCGACTCCGGGAGGCGCTGAGCTTCCGGGAGCGAGAAGTCGTGCTCACCGAGATGACGCAACGCGCCGCTGGATATCGCACCCTCATCCTCTCCGCCGAACAGTTGCAGCAGGAGGTCGAGAATTGGGCGGAGCTGGATCGGCTGCTCCTCACGAGTCCTCCGCCGTCCGGGCCCGCCCTCGACGATCAGGCGGCCGCGGGATCCTTCCTCGGCAGCCTGGGCGTCGACGAGTCCTCCCTGCCGCGACTCCTCGTCGACACCGCCGACAGCATGGCGCGGCTGCTCGTGGGGAACGTCAACGAGGCGACGGCGCTCGCCTCCCGTCTCATCCCTCCGTTCGCGCCGATCGTGCACGCCGCCATCGCGATGACACTCGCTCGTCCCGAGGACGCCCTCGAGTTGCTGCGCGGCGTGAGTCCCTCCCAAGGCGCGCGCATCGACGCCGTCGTGCACGTGCTCAGCGCCGCAGCCCTGCAACAGCTCGATCGGACGGAAGCGGCCGTGCGGACGCTTTCGGCCGCCGCCGGACTCCCGGACGCCGCGCTCGTCTTCGCCGCCATGCTGCTCTCCGAGTGCCAGCTGCACTCCCTCAGCGCGCTGTGCCCGTGGTTCGCGCGGGTCGCAGAGCGCGCGCGGAGGATCGGCTTCCTGGGGACGGGGCGCATTATCCCCGGTTCCCGCGTAACGGAGTCGCTGACCGTCCGTGAGCAGGAGGTGCTCCAGGGACTGGCCGACGGGCGGAATGCACGACAGATATCCGAGGACTTCTTCGTCAGCGTGAGCACCGTCAAGACCCACATCCGCGCCCTCTCCAAAAAGCTCGGCGCGAGCGGCCGCGAGGAGATCCTACGGACGGCGCGGCGGCTCGGGCTCCTCGACTGAGCGGACCTCCTAGAGTGGTTCTGTGACCGAGCCCACTCTGCCCCGCATCCGTCCCGAGATCGCTGCCCTGCCGCCGTACCGCCAGGGCACGCAGGCAGGGCCTGACGCCTTCAAGCTCTCCAGCAATGAGAACCCCTTCGCCCCGCTGCCCTCGGTGCTCCGGGCGCTGGAGGGCACCACCCCCATCAACCGGTACCCCGACGCCACGGCGGCGGCGCTGCGGACGCGCCTCGCCGAGAAGCACGGAGTCACCCTCGACCAGGTGCACGTCGCCGCGGGCAGTGTGTCGATCCTCTATCAGCTCATCGCCGCGACCGCCACGGCGGGCGACGAGGTCGTCTATCCCTGGCGCTCCTTCGAGGCCTACCCCGGGATCCCGCTCGTCTCCGGCGCGACGGGCGTCCCCGTCCCCCTCACCGCGGACTTCCACCACGACCTCGACGCCCTCGCCGATGCCGTCACGGAGAGGACGCGGGCGATCCTCGTCTGCACCCCCAACAACCCCACCGGCCCCATCATCACGAGCGCGGAGTTCGCCGCCTTCGCGGAGCGCGTCCCGGGAGACGTGCTCATCATCCTCGACGAGGCCTACGCGGAGTTCGTCACCGACCCCGCGGCCGTCGATGGGCTCGCCGAGCACGTGTGGGAGGCGCATCCGAACGTCGTCGTTCTGCGCACCTTCTCCAAGGCGTACGGGCTCGCCGGTCTTCGCGTCGGTTACGCGATCGGTCACGAGCGCGTGCTCGATGCGGCGCGCAGCACGGGCATCCCCCTTTCCGTCACCTCGGCCGCGGAGCGTGCGGCCCTCGCGAGCCTCGATGCGGAGGAGGAGCTCTTCGCCCGCGTGGCGACGATCGTCGAGCGCCGCCGCGTCCTCGTCGCCGGACTGCGCGCGCGGGGATGGGATGTGCCGGACACGCAGTCCAACTTCGTCTGGCTCCCTGCGGGAGACGCGACGGAGGAGCTCGCGGCCGCCTTCTTCTCTGCGGGTGTCGTCGTGCGCCCCTTCGCCGGTGATGGCGTGCGCATTTCGGTGGGGGAGAGCGAAGCGGTGACCCGGGTGCTCGAGGTCATCGACGCCCTCCCGCCGCGCGCCTAACGGCTCCCAGACCTGGCAGAACGTCCGCGGGCGGCGGCATCGGCCCGATCCGACTTCTCCGTCGCATTCCGAGCGGGGCATGAATCGGTGGACAAGGTCCTACGGCCTGCGCCATCCGTTGTCGGCACCCTCCATCGCTGAGCCGAGAAGCTCGGCTACCGTAGAACGGTGACCTCCGCAGAGACCCCTGACGTCCGCTTCCTCGAACCGGATGGTCGCTTCGTCCCCTCGCCCGCCGCGGAACGCTATCGCCGACTCGTGGAGTCGATCGCCGATGCGGAGCTCGAGCAGTTCTACCGGGACATGGTCGTCATCCGCGCGGTCGACGTGCAGGCGACGAACTTGCAGCGCCAGGGGCAGCTCGCGCTGTGGCCGCCGAGCAGGGGCCAGGAGGCCGCCCAGGTCGGGTCCGCTCGCGCCGCCCGCCCGCAGGACACGCTCTTCCCCTCCTACCGGGAGCACGTCGTTGCCCGCATCCGCGGCGTCGATCCCGTCGACATCCTCCGCGTCATGCGCGGCGTCTCGCACGGCGGCTGGGATCCCACAGACCCGAAGAACGGCAACGTCCGCCCCTACACCCTCGTGCTCGGCTCGCAGACCGTGCACGCCACGGGCTACGCCATGGGACTCCTCTTCGACGAGAAGAGCGGCACGGGTGACCCCGAGCGCGACGAGGCCGTCGTCGTCTACTACGGCGACGGCGCATCGAGCCAGGGCGATGTGCACGAGGCTATGGTCTTCGCCGCGAGCTACCAGACCCCGGAGCTGTTCTTCCTGCAGAACAACCACTGGGCCATCTCCGTCCCCGTGTCCACCCAGTCCCGCGTACCGCTCGTCGGCCGGGGCGGTGGCTACGGCATCCCCAGCGTTCGCATCGACGGCAACGACGTGCTCGCGAGCTACGCCGTCACCCGCACGCTCCTCGACGAGGCGCGTGCCGGTGACGGGCCCCGCGCCATCGAGGCCGTCACCTACCGGATGGGCGCGCACACGACGAGCGACGACCCCACGAAGTACCGCGGCAGCGAGGAGGAGCAGCGCTGGGAGCAGCGCGACCCCATCGCCCGGTTCCGCGCCTACCTGGAGGGACGGGGTGCCGCGGCCTCCTTCTTCTCCGACGTCGAGGCGGAGGCGGCCGAGGCGGCCGAAGACATCCGCGTGCGGACGATCACCCTCGAATCCCCCGCCATGGACTCGATGTTCGCGCATGTGTACAGCGAGCCACACCCGCTCCTGGACGAGGAGCGCGCCTGGCTGAAGAAGTACGAGGCGTCGTTCGAGGAGGACCCGTCGTGACGATCGAGACGATGCCGTTCAGCAAGGCGCTCAACGCGGGCCTGCGCCGCGCCATGGAGGACGACGACCGCGTCCTCCTCATGGGCGAGGACATCGGTCCGCTCGGCGGCGTCTTCCGCGTGACGGAGCATCTGCAGCGGGACTTCGGCGAGCGCCGGGTGCTCGACACACCCCTCGCGGAGTCGGGAATCGTCGGCACCGCCATCGGCCTCGCGATGGCGGGGTATCGCCCCGTCTGCGAGATCAAGTTTGACGGTTTCGTCTTCCCCGCCTTCGACCAGATCACCACCCAGCTCGCCAAGCTCACCAATCGGCATGCGGGGGCGCTGCGGATGCCCGTCGTCATCCGCATCCCCTATGGCGGGCACATCGGCGCCGTCGAGCACCACCAGGAGAGCCCCGAGACGTACTTCGCGCACACCCCGGGGCTGCGCGTCGTCTCGCCCTCCACCCCGCACGACGCCTACTGGATGATCCAGGAGGCGATCTCCTCTGCCGACCCCATCGTCTTCCTCGAGCCGAAGAGCCGCTACTGGCCCAAA
>JAATFJ010000342.1 GCA_015655255.1 Actinomycetales bacterium
AAGGAGGGCGAGTCCGGCGAGCGCGCTCCACGCCGTCGCCGTCGCCCCTCTGGCGGTTCCACGGATGCGGGGTCCGGTTCCGCAGCTCCCCGAGAGGGCGAGGGCGCGCACGATGGTCAGGGCGGCGAGCACCGCGACGGCAAGCCCGCCGCACAGCGCCGGCGCCGCCGTCGTCACTCCGGAGGCGCCGCTCCGACCGGCGCCTGAACCGGCCCGTCGTACGCTCGCCGTTCCCCGCACACGACGCGGCGGCACGGCGAGACGAACGACGGCGGCGAGGGGCGGCAGCAGCGTGCGGATCGCGTGAGGAATGCGACCTCGGGTGTAGGGAAAGCGTAAGGATCGCTGACAGCGCGACGGAATAGTGCTGGGATGGAGAACTGGTCGGTCTCGGGATCGGCCGTCGTCGTCCGAAAGAGGTTCCGTGTTCGTGTTCGTTCATCCGCCCGTCGGCGGCCCGGTATCGTATGGCGGATCCCGTGAGCACCGCTGACATCGGCTCCTCCCTGGAGGCTTCACCGCTCGTCCCTCCCCGCGGACGTTTCAGGAAGGCCGCCGGGCGCTGGCTGCTCGCCGACACGACGGAGGCACCTGGCCGGCACACGGGCCCGCACGGCCGACCGGAGGAACCGGAGCGATCGCATTGGCTGCGCGTGATGTGCCTGACCGGCCTCGATTACTTCTCCACGCTCGGATACCAGCCGGCGATAGCCGCGCTGGCGGCGGGGACGATGGCTCCGATCGCGACGATCCTGCTTGTCCTCATCACCCTCGCCGGCGCGCTCCCCGTCTATCTGCGCGTCGCTCGGGAGAGCCCGCACGGCACCGGCTCGATCTCCATGCTCGCCCGGCTCCTCCCCCGATGGGGCGGGAAGCTCGCGATCCTCGCGCTGCTCGGTTTCGCGGCCACGGATTTCATGATCACGATCACGCTGTCCGCCGCCGATGCGACCGCGCACCTCGTCGAGAATCCCTTCGCCCCCGCTGCGCTCCAGGGGCAGGAGGTGGTGATTACCCTCGCACTCGTCGCAGGACTCGGTATCGTGTTCCTCCGCGGATTCCGCGACGCCATTCGCGTGGCCACTGTTCTCGTCGGTGCGTTCCTCGCGCTCAACCTCGTCGTGATCGTCGTCGCTCTCGCACGCATGATCGGAAACCCCGTCGTCGTCACCGACTGGTGGACCGCGCTCACGACCGAGCACGGGGATCCGTTCCTCGCCGTCGTGCTCGCGCTCCTCGTCTTCCCGAAGCTCGCGCTGGGGCTGTCCGGATTCGAGACCGGGGTCGCCGTGATGCCGCAGATCCGCGGCGACGAGGGCGACACGGAGGCGCGCCCCGCGGGAAGGATCCGCGGCGCACGACGTCTGCTGACGACCTCGGCGCTCATCATGTGCGGCTTCCTCGTGCTGTCCTCCCTCACGACCGTGACGCTCATCCCCGCGGCGGAGTTCCAGCCGGGCGGACAGGCCAACGGACGGGCGCTGGCATACCTCGCACACGCCTCCCTCGGCGACGGCTTCGGCACCATCTACGACCTCGCCACGATCGCGATCCTCTGGTTCGCGGGCGCCTCATCGATGGCGGGCCTTCTCAACCTCGTCCCGAGGTACCTTCCCCGCTACGGCATGGCCCCGGCCTGGGCGCGAGCAACCCGCCCTCTCGTGCTGGTGTTCACGGCGGTGGCCTTCCTCATCACGATCGTCTTCCACGCCGACGTCGATGCGCAGGGCGGGGCCTACGCCACCGGGGTTCTCGTGCTCATCACCTCGGCGGCGGTCGCCGTGACCCTCTCCGCGCATGCCAAGGGCCAACACGGAGCGACCGTTGGATTCGGGATCATCACGACGGTCTTCGTCTACACGACCGTCGTCAACATCGTCGAACGCCCCGACGGCATCAAGATCGCCGCGTGCTTCATCGCGGGGATCCTGCTCGTCAGCATCGTGTCCCGCATCGCCCGCTCGACGGAGCTGCGGGCGACGTCTGTGCACCTGGACGATGCGGCGCAGGAGTTCATCAGGGCCGCGAGGGGGAAGCCCATCCGCCTGCTCGCCCACGAACCGGACGAGGTCGACGCGGAACACTATCGGCAGAAGCTCGACCACGCGATCCTGGCACACCGGCTGCCGGATGACA
>JAATFJ010000385.1 GCA_015655255.1 Actinomycetales bacterium
CGACGATCGTCTCGAGATCGAGATCGAGGTGGAGGGGAGCGGCGCCGACCTCATCCCGCGCGATGAGTCGCACCTCGTCGTACGCTCCATCGAACACGTGTTCCGCGATACCGGGCGCGAGATGCCGGGACTGCGCATCGAGGCGCACAACCGCGTGCCGCACGGGCGCGGACTGGGATCCTCCGGCGCCGCGGTGACGGCGGGCGTTCTCGCCGCGAAGGGGCTCCTCGCGGGCGAGGTCGACCTCGGCGATCACGACCTCCTGCGCCTCGCGACCGAACTGGAAGGGCACCCGGACAACGTGGCGCCGGCCCTCTTCGGGGGTCTCACGATCGCGTGGACGGGGGAGAACGGCCCGCAGTACAAGAAGCTGCTCGTGCACCGCGGCGTCGCGCCGCTCGTCTTCGTGCCCGAGCGCACGCTCTCCACGGCGCTCGCCCGCTCGCTGCAGCCCCCGCAGGTGCCGCGCGAGGATGCGGTCTTCAACGTGTCGCGGTCGGCACTGCTCATCGCGGCCCTCACGCAGAGTCCCGAACTACTCCTCGACGCGACCGCCGATCGGCTCCATCAGGACTACCGTGCGCAGGCCATGCCGGAGACGCACGCCCTCGTGCAAGAACTCCGTCGCGCGGGCTTCGCCGCCGTCGTCTCGGGCGCGGGACCCAGCGTCCTCGTCCTCGCCGACGGGCCGGGAAGCAGGCAGGACGCGGTCGATGTCGCGGAGTCGGTGACCACCACGCCGTGGGACGCGCTCATGCTCGCCGTCGATGTGAGGGGTGGTACAGCTATGGATCGAGCGGAGGGCTCCACGTAACCGCGTGAATCTGGCCTCAGCGCAATCTGCGATATCCGCACGCAACCCCCAGGACTTTCAAGGGCCCTGGCTGGCGAGCGCCGAGCGCCCGCCCGTGCGACCGCGCATAGCACCCGTTGTGCGCGATATCCGCTCACTTTCCTTAAGACCATGAGGGAGTACTCGTGGAGAACTTCTCCGAGACCCAGAACGAACAGGCTTCGGCCGTTCCCGCAGAGGCCGCCGAAACGGCGCCCGTGAAGAAGCGTGCCCCGCGGCGCGCGACGACCGCGTCCGCCGCGAAGGCCGTCGCAGAGACCTCTGCGGTGCCCGCCGCCGAGACGACTGCGCCGACCGCGTCCGCCGTCGAGGTCGGCGAAGCCGCGGCCCCGGCCAAGGCGCCGCGCCGCAGCCGCGCCAAGAAGGCGGATGAGGCTCCGGCAGAGGCCCCCGCCGACAGCGCTCCGGCCGAGTCCGCGGCCTCCGACGCGCCGAAGGGACGTGGCCGTGGCCGTGCCAAGAAGGCGGATGCGAGCGCGGAGGCACCCGCCGCCGACGCTCCCGTCGCCGAGAAGGCCGCCGAGGCACCCGCCGCCGAGAACGCGGCTTCCGCGGATGCCGCTCCGGCCAAGCCGGCTTCAGCCAGGAAGAACACCGGCAGAGGAGCGGACGCCCCGTCGAGCGATTCCGCGTCGAGCGATGCGTCCCCGAGCGATACCGCCGCGAACGGCTCCGAAAACGCCGAGAACGGCGAGGAGAGCACGGCACGCAGCCGTAGCAGGAACCGCAACCGTAACCGTGGTCGCGCACAGAACGGCGGCCAGGAGCAGCAGCCCGCCGCCTCCTCGTCCGATGACGAGCAGCAGGGCAACGGCCGTAACCGTCAGCGCAATAAGCGCCGCGGTGGCGGCGTCTCCGATGAGTTCGAGACGGAGATCGGTGAGGACGACGTCCTCATCCCCATCGCGGGCATCCTCGACGTCCTCGACAACTACGCCTTTGTGCGCACGACCGGCTACCTCGCCGGCCCCAGCGATGTGTACGTCTCGCTCGGCCAGGTGAAGAAGTACAACCTGCGCAAGGGCGACGCGATCGTCGGTTCCATCAAGCAGCCCCGCGAGGGCGAGCAGCAGGGACGTCAGAAGTACAACGCCCTCGTCAAGGTCGACTCCGTCAACGGCCTCTCCATCGATGACGCCGCCGCGCGCGTCGAGTTCGGCTCGCTCACCCCGCTCTACCCGCAGGAGCGCCTGCGCCTGGAGACCGAGCCGCACATCTTGACCACCCGGGTCATCGACCTGGTCATGCCGATGGGCAAGGGCCAGCGCGCGCTCATCGTCTCGCCCCCGAAGGCGGGCAAGACGATGGTGCTGCAGGCCATCGCGAACGCGATCTCGATCAACAACCCCGAGGCCCACCTGATGGTGGTGCTCGTCGACGAGCGGCCCGAAGAGGTAACCGACATGCAGCGCTCGGTGAAGGGCGAGGTCATCGCCTCCACCTTCGACCGACGCCCGCAGGACCACATCACGGTGGCCGAACTGTCCATCGAACGGGCCAAGCGGCTCGTCGAGATGGGCCACGACGTCGTGGTGCTGCTCGACTCCATCACCCGCCTGGGCCGC
>JAATFJ010000178.1 GCA_015655255.1 Actinomycetales bacterium
CCCGAAGCTGGGCGAAGCGCGCCCACGTCGTGGGGCTTGCGAGATCGAAGCCCCCTGGCCGGGTGGCGATGAGGCGATCATCTCGGATCTCCACGTCGAGGTCGCCGCTCTCGTCGATGAGCAGCGCCATGAAATCCGGGGTGAAGACGTAGAGCGCGTCGCGCTCGTAGCCCTGCGGCACGTAGAGCCGGAAGTGGGTATCGAAGTCCCCTTCGAGGGAGAGCGCCTGCGCGGCGTCCGGCCGATGCAGGAGGCTGGAGAAGGGCCCCCGATCGTTGCTGCGCGCGTCCAGGATCATGTTCGGCATCCGGCGGGGGAGAGTGATCGCGAAGTAGCCGAGATCGATGCTGCTTCGCGGGGTGCTGACGCTCACGGACGTCGTCACGGTCCAGTTCCCGTGCCGTTCCGTCTTCTCCGCCTGGCGGGACCCGCCGGTTATGAGACCGGCCTCCCAGCCATCGCCCGCGATGCGGTTGCGGGCGACGCCGTTCGACACCTGCTCCCAGAGACCGTCGCCGAGAGCGGGTGGATCGGCCGTCGCCGCGTAGGACCAGCCGTTAGCTGCCGCGAAACCGGGAAGATCGGTTGCGAGGAGCTCTGTTCCGTGGAGCATGAGGACATCGTAGGGGAGGGGATCATGCCAGCACGAGCTCGATGAGCGAATGGTCGGCGAAGACGTCGAGGACGAGGTCAAAATAAGTCCTGCCGGTGCCGGAGAGGAGATCGGCGAGCTGGGCGCGCACACCACGATGCCGACGTCCGTCGCATTCTTTCCCACCCGCCCCGCAGAACACGACCGCTCGGAGGAATGCCCGCATACGCCGACGGATCAGGCGACCTCGAGGAGAGGGAACGATGCGGCCGGGAAGGGCGTCATCGCGATACGGTACAGACATGTCCTCCACAAGGATCGGCCCCACAGCGGGCGAGGAAGGCCCCAGAAGCCTGCGCTGGACGCAGGTCGATGCAGATCTTCTGCCGCCGCAGCCGAATGACGCGGCATCTGCCCTTATCGCTCTCAACGCCGGCAACATTGTCTTCGCGGAGACGGGCGAGGGCGGACAGCTCGAGATCCCCGTCGACGCCAGCGCGTACGGCCTCCCCACGGATCCTTCCGGAGCCATCACGCACACGCCCTTCGCTGCGGCCCTGGGGCGCTCCGATGCGCGCGTTCCCCTTGAGATGATCTTCGGGCTGGCCAGCAACGACATGTTCGTCGTCCGCGTCGCCGGCAATGTGCCGGCGGCCGCGAGCCTGGGGAGCATGCGCTACGCGGCAGCCCATTTGCCGACCATCCAGCTCGTCACGGTCGTCGGACACTCGTCGTGCGGTGCCGTTACGGCGGCGGTGGATGCGTTGCTGGACCCGGGCAATTACCTCGCCCTCATCCACGATGCGCCGCTGCGGCTCATCATCGATGCACTGCTGGCCGGTGTACGGATCGCTTCCCTCGCGATCGAGGAGGCGCAGGGACCCACTGCTCTGAAAGGGGGGCAGGGACGGGACGAGCTCATCCGGGTGTCCACGATCGCCAACACGGCCATCACGGCGTCGGTCCTCGCGCAGGACCTCGACATGCCGGTGGCGTTCGGAATCCACGATCTCCGCGAACGCACCGTCGGTATCCACGATGCACAGGGCTGGAAACCGGGACTGCGCTACGCGCCTCGAGACGACGAGGAACTCCTCGCCATCGTCCACGAGGCCGCTCGCACGCCCGCCGAGCGCGTGCTCTAGCTGCCCGCCGGTCCGCCGCCGTTGAGCGGCTTTCGTACCCTGGACGCACGAAAGCCCGCGGAGAACCGCGGGCTTCATCTGTGCGCGATACTGGGATCGAACCAGTGACCTCTTCCGTGTCAGGGAAGCGCGCTACCGCTGCGCCAATCGCGCATCAGGCCTTCCGTCGATCGAATCCGATTCGACGTCAGAAACTGCTGCATTTCATCTCTAGCGAGGTGGAGACGGGATTCGAACCCGTGTGGACGGCTTTGCAGGCCGCTGCCTCGCCTCTCGGCCACTCCACCGCGAGGCGACTCACATAAGTGTGCCTCCGA
>JAATFJ010000011.1 GCA_015655255.1 Actinomycetales bacterium
GATCCCCTACGAGAAGGCAGCCCCTCTGCTGTGCGCGGGCATCACGACCTACTCACCGCTCGCGCACTGGAACGCCAGGCCCGGCAAGAAGGTCGCGGTCGTCGGGCTGGGCGGGCTGGGGCACATGGCCGTGAAGATCGCCCACGCGATGGGCGCGGAGGTCAGCGTCCTGTCCCGGTCGCTCAGCAAGCAGGCCGATGCGCTCGCCCTCGGCGCCGACGCCTACCACGCCACGGGCGACCCATCGACGTTCGCGGAGCTCGCCAGCTCCTTCGACCTCATCATCAACACCGTCAGCGCCCCGCTGGATTTGGACGCCTATCTCGGCCTGCTGCGGCTGGACGGCACGATGGTCAACGTCGGGGCACCCGCAGAGGCGTTACCGCTGCATGTGAACGCTCTGTTCGGGAACCGTCGTTCGTTCGCGGGATCCAACATCGGCTCGATCGCGGAAACGCAGGAAATGCTCGACTTCTGCGCGGAGCACGGTCTCGCCCCCGAGACGGAGCTGATCGGTGCGGAGCAGATCAACGAGGCCTACGCGCGGGTGCTCGCCTCGGATGTGCGCTACCGATTCGTGATCGACATCGCCACGCTGTAGCCGGAGGGGATGCGCAGCGCAGTCATGCGGATGCCCCGGAGGACGGCCGGCGGCGCGGGCGGGCACGAGCGCGTGCTGGCCGTAGCTGTTGTCGTCGGGATCGAGCGTCACGCCGGGCTCGACGAGATGGTCGATCCGATCGAGGACCTCCGCGGTGAGCCCGACGTCGGCGGCCGGAAGATAGGACTGCAGCTGCTCCATCGTGCGGGGACCGACGATCGCGCTCGTGACGCCGGGGTGGGTGAGGGCGAACGCGATGGCGAGCTTGCGCTTGTTCGCGGGGCTGGTCCTATCGAACCGCAGCCCGGGGCGGATCGTCGAGGTGGGCGAGGATGCGACGTTCTTGCGCGATCCTCCGGACAGTCAGCCCCCAACGAGGGGGCTGTAGGTGAGGATGCCCATGCTGTAGCGCTGCACGGTCGGCCGCACGCCGTCCTCGATGCCGCGCACGAGGATCGAGTACGGCGGCTGCTCCGTGACGTGCGATTGATTCTCCCGACGCTACGCGCGCCCGCTCGCGCCAGGGAGGGGCTGTCGGCACCCCCTGCCCGAACGAGTCCGATCCTCGCGGCCGCAGGGGCGAGCTGCGCACGACGCGCACGAACCGCACCACGAGGTCGTCCGCGTCATCGGCGAGCGCGAGACGGAACCGCACGGGCTCGCCGCCCTCCGCGGCGAGGGCGCCATCGGGCAGGGCGATCGTCGCGGTACGCCATACACCGCTGTCCTTCCGCGCGACCGCCGCGGAGGACCCCGCGGCGGTCTCCACCGTGAAGTCCCCCTCTCCGCTGTCGAGGAAGGCGACCTTCACGACCGCGGCGCCGGTCGATCCGTCCTCCGCCGCAGCGGCGAAGCGCGGATCGACCTCGAAGACGAAGCCCGTGTCCCCCTCCGAGACCCCCGTCGACAGCCCCTCGTAGGCGGTCCCGTTGTCCTCTCCGACCTCGCCGGAATGGGTGTCGACGTCCGTGCGATGCGCGACGGATCCCTCCTCGTCGACCTGCACGAGCCAGCGCTCGAGGTTGCGCACCCACGGGCGCGTCGGCCAGGCGCTGTCTGCGGCGAAAGGACTCACATCCTCCCAGAAGGTGTCCTCGGCGTCGCGGAGCGCGGCCCACGCATCCGGGGAGGTCTCCGCCGTCTGCCCGAGAGACAGCCGCACCCAGTCCCACAGCTCCGGGTATTCGCGCAGATAAGAGTCCTCTGGGACGACGTAGAGCCAGTTCACGCGGAGTTGCAGGGCCTTGAGGTTCGCCTGCCGCACGGCGTAGGCGACATCGTCGGTCTCGTAGCCGCAGGCGTCGAAGCACTCGTTCTCCGCGGCGACGACGAACCGACCGGAATGGATCGGCAGCGTCTCATCCACCGTCACATGCCCGTTCTCCTCGATGTGCGCGCCGAAGGCGGGTGCTTCGGAGAGGTGGAAGTCGAAGAGCTCGGTGATGCCGTTGCGGATACCCATGCCCGCATTTACCGTGTCGCGTGCGAGGAGGTCGTCGGCCGCGCCGAAGGGACCCCAGGGGTAGTCCTCGCCCGTGAAGACGAGCTTCGTCGCATTCTCGCCGAAGAGAGTGACGAGATCCGTCCAGGCATGGGAATACCAGGAGAGGTAGCTCTCTTGGTCGAGGTCGCCGGCGTCCACCGCCGCGGTGACGATGTCGTAGTCGAACTCCGCCCAGTCGAACGCACCGGGCACGAAGACGAAGCGCAGCCGCGGATCGGCGGCGAGCCCGTCGGTGACGAAGAGCGTCCGATAGGTGTCGAGGAGGTGC
>JAATFJ010000107.1 GCA_015655255.1 Actinomycetales bacterium
CGTGCACGAAGTCGGCGAACAGCGCGTCCACTCCGCCCGTCCTCTCCAGGTCCGCGAGGGTCACGAGCGTCTGCGCGAGCGCATCGGGGGCGAGCCAGTCGTCGGCGTCGAGCACCTTGAGATAGCGGCCCCGCGCGTGCGCGACGCCGGTCTCGATCGCCGCGCCGTGCCCGCCGTTGCGCTGGTGGACCACACGGATCCGATCGGGGAAACGAGCCGCGTACGCATCGGCGAGCAGAGGGGTCTCGTCGGTGGAGCCGTCGTCGACGATCACGACGTCCAGCCGGGAGTCCCCGCTCACCAGCGCAGCCAGCGCGCGATCGAGATACGCCGCGGTGTTGTAGGCGGGGACGACGACGCTGAGAAGCGGCTCGGGAAGATCAGCGGTGGTCACACAGCCTTATTCGTGCGGGTCGTCTCGTCGGGAAGGGGCTTCTGAGGGAAGATCACCTGGAAGATAGGGTAGAAAACCCAGAACGAGATCGCGGAGTTGATGATCATGGTGATCACGTCGGCGATCACCGAGCCGGTCGCCCCCCATCCCCATGTGTTCATGAGCAGGTCGTAGATGGGCGCCTTGTAGAAGCCCTGCGCCGCCGCCGCGATGACGGTGATGACGACATAGGCGAGAGCGTACCAGCCCGCCGCCACCCAGATCGCGCTGTTCGATTTAAAGGTGATGTTGCGCTGCAGGAAGAAGTTGATGACCTGCGCGATGAGGAGGGTGATCTGCACGGAGAGGAAGTAAGCCAGCCCCCCGCCGCCGTCCGGCAGCGACCCCGCGGCGTAGTCGAACATGTAGTACTGGCTGCCGTCGACGTTCGCACCCACGGTAAAGACCTGGAAGCTCACGGAGACGAGATCGGTGAACGCATCGAAGCCCCACCGGAAGATCGGCATGAGCGCGAGCTGGAGCACGGTCACTCCGTTGGAGAGCACGAAGAACAGCAGGAATTTGGACAGCTCGGGGTGTTTCTCCGCGAAGCGTGTCCAACGGGTCCGGATGGCGGCGAACATCACCGTGTCCTCTCCGCAGGGGTGTCATCGGCACGGAACTGCGCGGCCGTGGCCTTCTCGGTTCGTCGCCCGCGGAGGTACGCGGCGATCACCGCGCCAAGCCCGCGGAAGGTGCGGCCGTTGACGAGGGTGAGCACGGCATCGGTCAGCTCGCGGGTCGCGAGTCCGCCGCTCATCTTCGAGAGCACGCGGAAGGGGGCGTTGAACATGAACAGGATGTTCAGATCCGGCATGCCCTTCTGCTCGGCGGCGCGTCGGCGGCGGTCCAGGATCCGGAACACGAACCGGGCCGCGCGGCTGCGGGCGGTGCGGAGACGGTCGATGGGATCGTTGAATTGCAGCGGGCCGCTGCCCCATTCCGCGGCGGGGAGGGGCCGGCGCAGGAGCGCGGCGAAGTCCGCGTCGGAGGCGTCCCGGACGGCGTGCGCGAGGTAGGCGGAGGGCTCGATGATTGCGCCATCGGCGACGACGGTCCCCGGGACGGAGACGAGGTGCGTCGCGACGATGTCCTCGCTGCTGCGACCGATGGCGATCTCATACTCACCGCCCTCGATCTCCCAGGTGCCGCGTTCCGCGTCGAAGTAGCGGTAGGCGCGCTCTCCCAGCGGGATCGTGACGGTCGCGTGCGCTCCGGGCGCGAGGCGCACCTTCGCAAAGCCCTTGAGCTCGCGCACAGCGCGGTGCACACGGCTGCGACCGCGGCGACCGATGTAGAGCTGCACGACATCGGATCCCTCCCGCGCGCCCGTATTGGTCACGGTGACACGGACCTCGTCCTCCGCGACGGCAAGCGCGCTGTAGGCGAAGCGCGTGTATCCCAGCCCGAATCCGAAGGGGAACGCGACGGGGGTCTGGCTGCGCTCATACCAGCGGTAGCCGACGGCGAGCGCCTCTCGATACTCGGAAGTGCGCAGGGTGCTGGGGAACCGTCCTGCGGTGGGGGTGTCGACGAGGTGCACCGGCATGGTCTCGGCGAGACGGCCGCCCGGTTCGACCACTCCGGTGAGGACGTCGGCGATCGCCTCGCCCCCGGCCTGCCCGCCGAGGTAGCCATGCAGCACGGCGGTGGCCTGCGCGATCCACGGGGTCTCCAGCACTCCCCCGGCGCTGAGCACGACGACGGTGTGCGGGGCGACGGCGGAAACCGCGGCGAGGAGGGCGCGCTGGTCGTCGGGGAGGGAGAGGGAGCTGCGGTCCATCCCCTCCGACTCCGCCGATTCCGGAAGGCCCAGGGCGAGCACGGCGACCTCGGCACGGCGAGCGAGGTCGACGGCCTCCGCACGGAGCGCCGCCCCCTCCCCGCCGTCGCGACGGAACCCCGCCGCGAAGCCGACGACATCGAGCGCCGTGTCGGCGAGCGCCCCGCGGAGCGTCGTCACCCGGAGCGCGTTGACGAGCGAGGAGCCCGCGCCCTGGTAGCGCGGCACGTCCGCGAACTCCCCGATGAGCGCCACCCGAGTTCCCGCGGTGAGCGGCAGAAGGTCGTCCTCGTTGCGCAGGAGCACCGCCGATTCGGCGGCGGCCGTGCGGGCAAGAGCGTGATGGGCGTCGGCATCGACACGGGCAGTGTCCGCACGGGCCGTGACCCGGCGGACCAGATCGACGACCTCGGCCACGCGGGCGTCGAGTTCCGCCTCGGCGAGCGTGCCCGCCTGCACGGCAGCGACGAGGGCCCGCGCGGAGTCGAATCCGGGCGAGGGCATCTCGAGGGTGCCGCCCGCGCGCACGGCGGCGACGGGGTCATTACCGCCGCCCCAGTCCGTCACGACGGCGCCGTCGAAGCCCCATTCCTCGCGGAGGATCCCGGTGAGCAGGTGCGTGTTCTCGTGCGCGTATACGCCGTTGATGCGGTTGTACGCGCTCATGATCGTCCACGGCGCGGCCTCGCGCACGACGATCTCGAAGGCGGTGAGGTAGAGCTCGCGGAAGGTGCGCTCGTCGATGATCGAATCGCTCACCATACGCCGGAGTTCCTGGCTGTTGACGGCGAAGTGCTTGGGGCTCGCGGCGACGCCCTGGGACTGGATGCCGCGCACGTAGGCGGCGGCGAGGTTCCCGGCCAGCTCGGGATCCTCGGAGAAGTATTCAAAGTTGCGGCCGCCCAGCGGGCTCCGCTTGAGGTTGAGACCCGGGCCGAGCAGGACGTTCACGCCCTGCGCGTGCGCCTCGACGCCCAGCGCCGTGCCGATGCGGGTGGCGAGCTCGACGTCCCAGCTGTTGGCGATGGTCGCCGCCGGAGGGAAGCACGTGGCGGGCTCGGAGCCGTTGATACCGAGGTGGTCGGCGGAACCCGTCTGCTTGCGGATGCCATGCGGTCCGTCGGACGCCCAGATGGCGGGGAGGTCGATCGCGTCGATCGCACGCGTCTGCCACGTGTTCGCACCGCTGAGCAGCGCCGCCTTCTGCAGCAGCGTGAGGGCGGCGAGCAGTTCTGAGGTCTCTTTCACAGTTCTTCCTTGGGTGTCCTGTCGGCGAGGGATGATCCGCTCGGGGCCCGGGGCCCCGAGCGGATCGGGTCAGGCCGAGACGACGGGGGCGTCGTCGGCGAGGACGGGCCGGTTGCGGTGGCGCCGGAACCGGACGACGATCCAGACGAGAGCGGCGAGGAGAAGGACGGCGAGCGCGATCGTCGCCACGGTCACCCAGACCTCCCAGGCCGCGGGATGGTAGGTGAGTGTCGCACCCGGCGCCATGCCGTTCATCGCATTCGAGTTCGCCACCGTGTACAGCACGTTGTGCGCCGCGTACCGGATGTTCTCCTGCGCGAAGGCGCTGCTCGTGTCCGTGACCGACTTGAAGTTCTCGAACGTGAGCTGGTGATCGGTGCCGCGCGCCGCCCACGCCTGATCCACGTACATGAAGTCGTAGAGGTTGAAGTCGGTGATGGCGATGCCCCGGAAGCCCCACTCCTCGCGCAGCACGTTGTGCATGAGCGCGGAGGACCCGCCCGCCCACGTCGCACCGATGCGGTTGAACGAGCTCATGATGGCGGTCGAGCCGATGGACGTCGTCTGCGCGGTGCCGTCCGCATCGAAGGAGCGGAGCTCCCCGGACGCGTCCTTGACGATCATCTCGAAGGGCTTGAGGTAGATCTCGCGGATCGTCTGCTCCGTCGCCCATGTGGCCAGGCCCTTCCCCGCCACACGGTTGGTCTCCTGATCGTTCATCGCGAAGTGCTTCGTGAAGGTGTAGACGCCCTTCGTCAGCGCGCCGTCGATGACCGAGGTGCCCAGGGTTCCCGACAGCACCGGGTCCTCCGAGTAGTACTCGAAGTTCCGGCCGGCGAAGGGAGAGCGGTGCAGGTTCACGGCCGGTGCATACCAGCCGTTGGCCCCCATCGTCAGCGCCTCGTTGCCGATCGCGACGCCCATCTCCTCGGCGAGGTCGACGTTCCAGGTCTGCGCGAGCAGGTACTCCGACTGGAATGCCGTGCCCGTCCACAGCTCCGGGTTGATGAACGAGCTGAAGCCCGCGGGGCCGTCGAGGTCGTTCGTACGGATCTTGCCGATCTCGGGGAGAGCCGCGGTGTTGTACGACCCGGAGGTGAGCATCGAGACGACCTCGGTGAGATCGAGCTGATCCAGCAGCTCGTCCCATGCCGGGTCGTCCCAGTCGCGTCCGCGCAGATCGATGAGGGAGAGATCGCCGTCGGCGTTCCACACGGGCGCCTCGGCATCCGCGTTCTCCTCCGCGGCCGCGGTGGCGTCGTACGACTGGAACGCATCGATGACCGCCTGACGGGACTCGAAGTCCGCATCGGCGGGTGCCGTCGGGAACGTGCCCGCGAAGTCCGCACGGGAGAGCTTCGTGGCCGTGCCCTCGGTGAATTCGGCGGAGACGTCGTCGAACTGGTTCGTCGCGGGCGTCTCATCGCTCGCACGGCCGTCGGTGTAGGTGATCGTGTCGTCGACGGTGTACGTGATCGGCGCGGTTCCCGGGGCGATCGTGTGCGAATCGGTCTGCACCTTCAGCTGGTAGTCGCCCGCGTCGAGCACGTACGCGCCCGCACCGCTGTCGTCGTAGGAGGCCATGTCCTCCACCGCGATGCTCAGCGTCACCGTCTCCGATGCGCCGGGGTCGAGCATCCCGGTCTTCGCGTAGGCGCCGAGCACGACCGAGGACTTCTCGATGCCGCCGGGCGTGTAGGGCGCGGTGTAGTAGAGCTCGACGACGTCCTTGCCGGCCACGGATCCCGTGTTGGTCACCGTCACGTCGACGGAGATGTCGCCGTCGACGTCGCCCAGCTGCTGGCCCGTGATCTCCTGGGTGAAGGAGGTGTAGCTGAGCCCGTAGCCGAAGGGGTAGCCGACGGCGTCGTCATAGTCGATGAAGCCCTCGACCGCGGCGGTCTCGTAGTAGCGGTAGCCGACGTAGATGCCCTCTTCGTAGTCGACGAAGCTCGCATCCTCGATGTTGCTGTAGACGAAGTCGCCGATGTTGACGAAGGTGGGGTCAGCCGTGAAGTCGCGCGCGAAGGTGTCGACGGTACGGCCGGAGGGGTTGACCTCACCGGAGAGGATCGGGCCCAGCGCTCCGAAGCCGACGGCGCCGGGAGAGGCGGCGTAGACGATGCCATCGATGTTCTCGTCGTCCTGCAGCGTGCCGAGTTCCAGGGAGGTGGAGGCGTTGACGACGACGATGACGGTGTCGAAGTTCGACTCCGCGAGGGCGACGAGGTCCTTCTCGTCCTTGTTCAGCTCGAGCTGGTGCTGGCCGGGCTCGGCGTTCTCGTCCCACTCCTCCATGTTCGTGGCGAGGTCGCCGCCCTCGCCGCCACCACGGCCGATGACGACGATCGCCGCATCGTTGTAGTCCGCGAAGCTGTCGAGCGACTCCTGCGAATACTCGTCCACAGGCATCTCGCCGATGTTGTAGTTGGAGCTGGCGGGGTCGTCCATGACGATATTGGTGCGTCCGCCCTCGGCGGCCGGGTTGGCGGCGGCGAAGTCGGCGAGCTGCTGGTACACCGTGTCGTTGACGGTGAAGCCGCCCTTCTCGATGCCGACGCGGATGTTCACGGCCGCCGTCGTATCGGCGCCACCGGATCCCGAACCTCCGTAGATGGGATCCGCAGCATCGCGCCCCAGCAGGGTCACGTTGCCTGCGGCGAGGTGCAGGCTGCCGTTGTTCTTGAGAAGGACCATGCCCTCTTCGGCGATGTCCTCGACGAGATCGGCGGATGCCACCTTGGCCTCATCGACCGTCGCATAGTCGGCGGTGTTGTACTGCGTGTCGAGCTGCTCGCCCTCGGCCGTATTGGTGATGGTGTACGTGCCCGTGCCCATGTACGACTCGATGGCTCCTCGGAACATCCCGATCGCGATGTTCGCGCCGACGGCCACAACGGCCACCACCGCGACGGGCCGCGTCCGTTTGAGTGGTGGTCTTTCGCTTCGTTGCGATGATCAGCTGTTGTTAG
>JAATFJ010000069.1 GCA_015655255.1 Actinomycetales bacterium
GCCGCGTCCCTATCAGCAGTCACCCGACGCCTCTGCGACCGGCGACAACACCCCCCGGATCATACGAACGACAGGGCAAGACAGTCATACCGGTCCCAGCGACCAACCCCGGGGTCCGGGGTCACCTAAAAAGGTAATGGGGGAGACGGGCGGAACGCTTATTCCTTCTCCCACGGCCAACGCGGCGGATGCGCCTGCGTGCGCCGCAGGGCGATCCCGCCCCAGGCCGCGATGAGCGCCGCGACGAGGACGATGGAGCCCGCGCCCGTCACGAGAGCACCGAATGCCGCGGTCGCCGCGATGATGTCGCCGGATTCGACGAGCACGCCGAGCCAGATCGCCACGCCGTAGCCGAGCGCCGTGCCGAGCCCGATGAACGGCACGGAGAGGAAGGAGGGCCGCCCGCGCAGGGCGAGGGCGAGCGCGATGACGAAGACGAGGAGCGCGACGATCACGCCGACGACGCCGGGGACCGCGCTGAGCCGCGGCACGATGATGATGTCCTGCTCGGTGAGCGCGCTCCACACGCCCAGGCCGGCGATCGTCAGAGCGAACCAGGAGATCGTCGCGAAGACGACCGCCAGGAACGCGGAAACCCCCGCGGGCTTCGGCTCACGGGGGTTCACGACGGGATGAGGGGACATCACTGCGGCAGGGTCGGGCCCGCCTCGAGCGTGCGCTCGTACTCGCGCTGGGCCTCGGCATTGAGCTCGATCTTATGCGCACCGATACGGGCGATCCACGCGCCGAACCAGATCGTCAGCTCGCGTCCGAAGACGAAGGAGGCGATGGCGAGGGGGGCGAGCAGGTTCTCCCCCAGGAGCGTGCTGCCCTGCGCGGCGGTGAGCACCCAGAAGGGTGCCTCGAAGAGGAGGCCGAGGAGGTAGCCGCCGTAGGAGATGAGACCCACGAGGATGCCAAAGATTACCCACAGTCCCCACCGTCCGCGGTTGATGAGCGCGCCCAGCAACCAGAAGCCGAGGAAGAACGCAACGACGGGAATCCAGAAGCCCCAGGTACTCAGCGGGGCGAGGGCCGCCTCCGCGATGTTCGCAGCCGTTACCGTTCCCGCGAGAGCGCCCAGCCCCAGCGAGGTGCCGAGGTAGAGCACGGCGAACACGATGGTCGCGAGGAGGCCGATGAGCCCGGCGGTGCCGCGGTTTCCGCGATCACGCGGCGGCTCCGGTGCCTGCACGAAGATCGGCTGCTGGGCGAGCGGGGCCGCGGGAGCGAGGGGCTCGGAGGGGACGACGGTGGTCTGTGCCTCGTCGGCGACGGGCGGCGTGTAGACGGCCGTCGGTGCGGGGGCGGACTCCGCATACGCGGATTCCGCGAGTCCGGAGACGGCGGGCGCCGACTCGGGGAGTTCGGGAGCGGCGATGACCTCGGAGACCTCCGCCTCTGCGTCGTTCTCCGCGTTCGGGAGCGACACCGTCTCGGACTCCTCGATGGAAGCGCCGGAGAAGGTGCCGGGGTGTTCGGTCTCGGCCGCGGCGAAGGCGGCGAGATCGGGATCGATCTCCTCTTTCGCCACATCGGCGGTGTAGCCGGGGACGTCGGCGCCTGCCGCAGCAGCGTCGGCGAGACCGGCCCGGGCGCTGTCGACGACGTCGTCGACGTCGGTCGGCTGCTCTGGCTGGGGAACCTCGGGGTCACTCATTGGGGCGCCTCTCATCGGATATGTGCAGTGCGAGCGTATCTCCGGGCACGGACACGGCGGCGGAGGCGTGCCGACGTGTCGTCGGTCTCCCCCTCATTTCCCCGCGTCATTCCGCCGGTTGCTCCTCAGGAGGCGCCGCCTCCGAAGAGGTCGGAGAACATATCGCCGACCATGGGGAGCAGGGGCGTCGCGAACCACACAAGCAGTCCCACGACCCCGACGCAGAGGACGCCGACGATCCAGCTCGCCGCGGTGTTCCGGCCCTCGATGCCTGCCATGTCTCCACGCTACGGCAGCGCCGGACGCGGCACGATGAGCACGCCGAGATCCGCGTGTCGTGGCGGGGTGAGCGGCGAGGGTGATTCTCTGCGTGCTCTTCCTCAGCGCAGGGAAGGGCGACGCCCGCGAAGCCGCCAGAGCAGCCAGAGTCCCGACAGGGGAACCACCGCGAAGACGCCGAGGATGAGCACATGCCAGGGGCCGAACACCGGCAAGAGCGGGTTGGCCGTCCCCTCCGGCGATGCCCCGAGAAGCGAGACGATCCAGGCGATGCCGCCGAGGACGAGGAGACCGATGAACGGCAAGAGGATTGCGACGATCTTCTCCCAGCGGTACCAGAGCGTGCTCAGCACCACAAGCACTCCGCCGACGAACCAGCCGAGGAAGGGGACGAGGAATCCGCCGAAACCGAGCGTGAGCGACGCCGCGATCGCGAAGCCCATCGTTCCCGTCACGGGCGGACTCTCGCGCGGGGCGACGACGACGGATGACGGCGCGACAGTCATCGCGGGCACGGCCTCTGCCTGCGCTTCCCGCGCAATGCGCTCCGGGTCGCCCAACGCGGCGATCCGCTCCGCCGTCGCCTGGGCATCCAGGCCCTGCAGCTCCTCGGCGATTCCTTCATGGATCTCACGGGCGGTGCCGAAGGGGACCTCGCGCAGGGCCGCATCGAGCCGGGCGAGGAAGTCGTCGCGCAGCCGTGCCGCATCGGAATCGGTCATGGTCGTTCCTCTCCTACGATGCCCGTGACGACGCGGGCGAACGGGGTCCATTGCGCGCGGAACCGCGCGAGCTGCGCGATTCCGTCATCGGTGAGCCGGTAGTACTTCCGGGTCGGGCCGCTCTCCGAGGGGCGGGTGTAGCTGGACACCCAGCCGTTGTCGCGCAGCCGCGCGAGGAGCGGGTACAGGGTGCCGATGCTCGCGATGAGTCCCGCCCCGCTGAGTGCATCGGACAGCTGCCAGCCGTACATCGGCTCGCGCGCGAGGAGACCGAGCACGCAGTACTCGACGACCCCCTTGCGCAGCTGCGCTCCGACGTCCACTGTCATGCCTCACAAGCTACCATGTTTTGCAAGCTACCCTCCCCCTCTCGCCACGGGTGCGGGCAACCGCTGGGCCTTTCTACATCAGCGGGGATTCGCGCATCCGCCACACTTTCTTGCATCCGCCGCAGCAATCGCTGGCGCAGATGCAGGAATCTGGCGCAGAACCCGCGGAGCGGGGTGCGGAGGGAACCGCGGGGGCGGGCCGCTGCGGGAACCGTGGGGCAGGGGGTGCTGGGGGAACCGCGAACAGGTGCTGCTTAGGGAACCGCAGGGCCGGGAAGGGACCAGGCGGCGAAGGCAGGCCCCTCGGCGGCGAGCGCGACGGCCCCGTCCGCGGCGACGGCGAGCGTCGCGTCTCCGTACAATGGGGACGCGGATGCCGCCGCGGGAAGAGCACCGGCCTCCAACGCGACGTCCGCGTCGCCGCGCGTCGCGACCACGAGCACGGACTCCTCGGCGCTCTCCCGCACGAACACGAGGGTCTCCGTATCGACGTGCAGCCAGCGCATGCCTCCCGTCCCCAGCACGGGATGCGAGCGGCGCAGCCCGATGAGCGCGCGATACAGCGCGAGCCGCTCGGCGACCGCGGGCTCGGACTCCGTGCCCCAGGGGATCGGCGTGCGGCTGGACTCCCCGTCGGCGCCGGTGAGCCCGAACTCATCGCCGGCGAAGACGAAGGGAAGCCCGGGCAGGGTCATCGAGAGCCCCAGCGCCACGGGCACCGTCCCCGGCGCCGCGTTCTGCGCGAAGCGGGCGGTGTCGTGCGTATCTAGCGGCTGCAGGTTGCCCAGGCGAACGCGCCACGGGATCGCGGAGGTGAAGCGCGTGATCGCGGCGGCGACATCCTCACCCGTGTAGGAGGGGATGCCGCCGACGGGCTGAGTGAAGAACCACGGCTCGGTGACCGACTCCCCGTCGTAAGCGAGGTACGGGGTGCCCGACGGCGCGCTGAGCCAGCCCCACACCGGCCGGGTGAAGGCCGGATAGGTCATCGCGCCGTGCCAGCTATCGCCCTGCAGGTCGCTCGCTGCGTCGTTCGTCGACTCCCCCAGGAGGATCGCATCGGGGTTTTCCTCGCGCACCGTCTCGAGGAGAAGCCTGCGCACCTCGGCGTTGAGGTCGACCGCACCGAGGCGCCCCGTCATGTTCGCGACGTCGATGCGCCAGCCGTCGATGCCGTAAGGCGCTCGCAGCCAGCGGCGCACGATGGAGTCCTCCCCCGTGATGAACCGCTCGCGCAGTTCCACGGAGGACCAGTCGAACTTCGGGAGCGATGGCACGCCCAGCCAGGACTCGTACCGCGTGTTCCCCTCGTCGATGAAGTAGTAGAACTCCTCCTCCGGCGCACCCAGGTGGCCGTAGGCGGCGCGGAACCACTCGTGCCGGTCGCCGGAGTGGTTGCTCGTGAGGTCGCCGATCACGCGGATGCCGCGCCCATGGGCCTCCTCGATGAGCCGAATGTACGCGGCGTCGCCGCCGAGGAGCGGATCGATCTCGTCGAAGCGCGCGGCGTCGTAACGATGGTTGGAGGCGGCGGGGAAGACGGGGGTCAGGTAGAGGAGGTTCACGCCGAGCGACACGAGATGGTCGAGACGCTCGATCACGCCCGTGAGATCGCCCCCGTAGAACTGCTGCGAGCGCCCGGGGTTCACGGGGTCGACGGGGTCGTCCCAGGAGGCCGGGATCGCCCATTCCGGGATCGGGTGCTCATCGGCCTGCGCCGAGCGCGCGAAGCGATCGGGGAACACCTGATACATGACCGACTCGTGCAGCCAGGAGGGCGGCGCAGGCGTCGCGACGAGGGCGAAGTCTTCGTCGTCGCGTGTCTCCCCGCGATGGAGGCCGGTCTGGTTGAGCCATTCGACACGACCGTCGCCGTGGACGAGGAGGAAGCGGTAGCCGTGCCGCGGGTTGCGCACGGTGATGGGCGCCTCCCACCACTCCCAGCCGTCGCGTTCCCCGAGACGACGTGCCTGGGTCCATTCCGGCTCGTGGTCGGGGTTGGAGCGCGTGCGCACGGCGGAGAGCGGACCGTAGCCCGTGGGGACACGCAGGCGGACGATGACGACGTCGCCGAGGGCGGGGGCGAGATCGGAGACGTGCAGCGGGGAACCATCGTGATGCGGGAGGAGGGACATGCGCGCCTTTCCGGAGGGGCCGATGGAGGACTCAGCCACAAGCTACACGGTCCGCACGGCCCCGCCGACCCCGAAGCGGGATCGCTACACTGGCGGCATGGCAGACTCATCCTTCGACATCGTCAGCAAGGTCGACCACCAGGAAGCGGACAACGCGCTCAACCAGGCCCGCAAGGAAGTGGAGCAGCGCTACGACTTCAAGGGAACGGGCGCCTCGATCTCCTGGAGCGGCGAGCAGGTTCTCATCGTCGCGAACTCCGAGGAGCGTGCAAAGGCCGTCCTCGACGTCTTCCAATCGAAGCTCATCAAGCGCGGCATCTCCCTGAAGAGCCTCGAGTCCGGTGACCCCGTGGCGTCGGGCAAGGAGTACCGCCTCGTCTCGAGCATCAAGGACGGCATCTCCAGCGAGAACGCGAAGAAGATCTCCAAGATCATCCGCGACGAGGCCCCCAAGTCCGTCAAGAGCCAGATCCAGGGCGA
>JAATFJ010000139.1 GCA_015655255.1 Actinomycetales bacterium
ACCTCGGCGCTGACCGAGGAGGTGCAGAAGCAGGTCGATGCCCTCGTCGACTCCTGTGTGCAGCAGACGTCCGACGCCCCGGACGGATGCCCGTTCTCCGTCTACACGTATGACGACGCCCCGGTCACCTGGACTCTCACCGAGAGCCCCGTCGTGGAGATCGACGACGACGGTCTGGGGTTCTGGGCATCGGACGGTCTCGTCACGGCCACCTACACCGAGACGTTCTTCGGGGAGTCGGAGCAGAGCGAGTCGGAGGACAGCTTTGACGTCTCCGGAGATCTCACGATCGACGGCGACACCGTCACGGTCGACTTCGACGACGACTGGTGGTGAAGTGTTGGGGCGCCCGCGCGCGCCCCAACACTCACTGAGGGGCGTCTGCCGGTTGTTCCCGGAGGCGCCCCTCGTCGTCGATCTCCAGGACGCGGTTGGGCGCGAGCGCGCGAAGGAAACCGACATCGTGACTCACCACGACGATCGCACCCCGATAGGCGCGCAGTGCCGCGACGAGTTGCTCCGCGGTGTCGATGTCGAGGTTGTTCGTCGGCTCGTCCAGCACGACGAGCTGCGGCGGTGGCGAGGCGAGCAGGATGCGCGCGAGCGCGACGCGGAATCGCTCCCCGCCGGAGAGAGCGGAGACGGGGCGCTCCGTCGTCGCCCCACGGAGGAGGAATCGCGCAAGGCTGTTGCGCAGCTCCTTCTCCGGGACGTGCGGTGCCGCGCGCTGCACGTTCGCGAGAACGGACGCCGTCTCATCGAGCCCGTCGAGACGCTGCGGAAGGTATCCGATGCGCGCGGTGTGCGCCTCGGCGTGCAGCGGCGCATCCGCGGGTCCCGTTCCGGTGACGAGTCGCTCCAGCAGGGTCGTCTTCCCCGCCCCGTTCGCGCCCACGAGGGCGATCCGCTCCGGGCCCTGCACGATCCACGCCCGTTCCGCATCGGAGATCGTGGCGATGCGACGCGCGGGGGAGACCTCCGGGTCAGGGAGGAGGATCGCCATCCTGTCGTCGTCGCGGACGCGTCGCCCCGCCTCATCGAGCGCGCGGCGCGCGGCGTCCTCCTTCGCACCCGCTCCTGCGCGTAGTTTTCCCGCGGACACCTCGGCCTGTGCGCGTCGCCCGTGCGCGACGATCTTCGGGACGCGCTTCTCCTCCTGCGCCTTCTTCGCGGTGCGGGCGCGACGGGCGAGCGTCGTCTCCGCGTCGATGCGCTGGCGCTTCTCTGTGCGGAGCCTCTGTGCGGCGTCCTTCTCCGCCTGCCGCGCGGCTCGCTGTTCGGCATCCCGCCAGGATCTCCACTCCGCATAAGGGCCGCCGAACACGGTGAGCGTGTTCTCGTAGAGCTCGGCGGTGTCGTCCATGAGGTCGAGGAGTTCCGTGTCGTGGCTCACGACGATGAGGGTGCCGTGCCACGACCGCACGAGTCCACCGAGACGGGCGCGGGCCGCGCGGTCGAGGTTGTTCGTCGGCTCGTCGAGCAGGGTGAGCGCGGGGCGACGGAGACGGATGCCGGTGAGCGCGACGAGCACGGCTTCACCACCCGAGAGTGCGCCTACGGAGCGGTCGAGTAGCTCCGGCGCAAGGCTGGCCTCCGCGAGCGCCGCGGCGGCGCGCTCCTCGATGTCCCAGTCGTCGCCAACGGCATCGAAGTGCCAGGGCGCGACATCCCCCGCGGCGATCGCGCGCACCGCATCGAGGGGTGCGGCGATGCCGAGGAGGTCGGCGACCCGGTCCTCCGTCCTCCGGGTGAGGTGCTGGGGGAGCACGGCGATCTCGCCCCGCGTCTCGATGCGCCCGGAGGTCGGGCGGAGCTCGCCGGAGAGGAGGCGGAGCAGGGTGGTCTTCCCCGAGCCGTTGCGGCCGATGAGGCCGGTGCGTCCGGAGGAGAACGCTCCGGAGACGTCGTCGAGGGCGATGGTGCCGTCCGGCCAGGCGAAACGCACGTGGTCGAGGACGACGAAGGCTGAGATGTCTGGCATGGTGCTCCCGAAGTGCGAACGGGTGCGCTGACGCCGGGGTCGCCGCAAGGGGCGACGCCGTGTGGGCAGGATCGTCGGATCAGCGCGTGGACAGGACGCGGAGGCGACGGATCAGATCAAGACATCTCCAGACACGGCGGACAAGACTCCTCGACTCTACCGTCTGTTTCTGCGCGCGGCCAGGAATGGGGCCCGCATTCCCGGCAGGAGGCAGAAACAGACGGGAGGACGGGACGGGGATGCGGGGCGCGGGAGCGGCGTGGCGCGTGGCGCGGGGTCAGGGGGCGTCGCGCCAGAGGGTGAGGAAGGCGGAGATGTCGAGGAGCTCATCGGCGGAGATCCCGTGGCCGAGCCCCGGGTAGACGCGTCCCGAGAGTGCGGAGTGATCGGGGAGCCACTGCGCGGTGTGCGCGATGAGCGGCTCGGGGATCACGGTGTCGGCCGTTCCGCGACCCCAGAAGACGCGGGGGCGGTCCGTGCGCAGTCGCTCATCGTTCGGCAGCGCGCCCGGCGCCGCATAGCCGCTCAGCGCCGCGACGGCGCCGAACCGCTCGGGCGTCAACCGCAGGGCCTGCAGGGCGACGGCGGCGCCCTGCGAGAAACCGAGCAGGGCGAGGGGCGTCGCCGCGTCGACTTCTTCCTCCATCCAGGAGAGAAGGGCGTGCGCGGCCGCGGTGATGTCCTCCGAGGAGCGGCCGCTGACCGCATCGATGGGGTACCAGGCGCGTCCGGGCATCGGCCACGACGGAGCCAGGGGCGCCGCCACCGCGGCCACCGCGATGTCATCGGGGAGGTGCGGGACGAGGCCGAAGAGATCGTGCTCATCGGCACCGTAACCGTGCAGCAGCACGAGCAGCGGCAGCCCCTCACGGTCCTGTGGGGCCCACTGCGTCGCACTCGCGTCGATCCTTGGTGTCACGTTTTCATACTGCCAGGACAGACGCGCATCGGCATCCGCCGCGGAGGCTGGTAGAAAAGAGACATGGCTGTGCGCACACCTGATCCGGAGCCGGAGGGCGACGACGACGACCTCCTCGGTTTCGTCGATGTGCCCTCCGACATCACCAACCCCGCCTGGCTGAGCGAGTTCGAGCTCGCCGAGGTGCGGCGGCGTCTCCCCATCCTCTACGTCGAGGCGATCCCCGTGCGCACGGACGGCTCCGGCCTCGTCACCGACATCGGCATCCTGCTGCGCTCCACGCCGCTCGGCGAGATGACCCGGACGATCGTCTCCGGTCGCGTCCGCTTCGGCGAGACGGTGCGCGATGCGCTGTTCCGTCACGTGGAGAACGACCTCGGACCCATGGCGTTCCCGCAGATCCCGCCGCAGCCCACGCCCTTCACGGTCGCGGAGTACTTCCCCCTCCCCGGGGTGAGTGCCTTCCACGACGATCGCCAGCACGCCGTCTCCCTCGCCTACGTCGTCCCCGTCTCCGGCACCTGCGAACCCCGCCAGGATGCCCTCGAGGTCACCTGGTTCTCGCCCGCCGAGGCGGCCTCCGATGCCGTCGCCGCCGAGATGGAGGGGGGCCGTGGCACCCTCATCCGCCAGGCTCTCGCGAGCCTCGGCCTGCTCCGCTGACCCTCGCCGCTCCGCCCGCGATCCGTCGAGAACGCGCGAAGTGTCGGAATAGCCGCGGGGGACGCGCACCTCGCGTTCTCGATGGCTTTGTGTGGCCCATTGCCGGGCGCACTAAGATTCCCGTCGTGGCAGGATCCTCAAAACACAGCCCCTCGTCGGCGAAACCACGGGCACGGCGTGCGCCCGCACGGACGATCGCGAAGAGCGGGAACCCCGCGAAACGGCCCGTCGTCGACATCGCACCCGTGACCGTGGGCGATTGGATTGGCGCGGCCCGTCTGCGCACGCTTCCCCTCTCCGTGGCGCCCGTGGTTGTGGGAACCGGGGCGGCGCAGCTCGTCGACGGGCTCTTCCACTGGGTCATCGCGCTCGCCTGCCTCGCCGTCGCCGTGCTTCTGCAGATCGGTGTGAACTTCACGAACGATTACAGCGACGGTGTGCGCGGTTCCGACGCCTACCGCGTCGGCCCGGCGCGGCTCACGGCCTCCGGTCGGGTCAGCCCCCGCACCGTGCTCATCACCGGACTCGTCTTCTTCGCGCTCGCCGCTCTCGCCGGCATTGCCATCGTCATCCGCACGGGGCAGTGGTGGATGCTCGTCGTCGGCGCGGCGTGCATCGTCGCGGCGTGGTTCTACACGGGCGGGAAGCACCCCTACGGCTATTACGGCCTCGGCGAGGTGTTCGTCTTTGTCTTCTTCGGGCTTGTCGCCACGCTCGGCACAACCTGGGTGCAGGCCTTCTCGCTGCCGCCGGAGGCGTGGTTCGGCGCCGTCGCGATCGGCCTTTTCGCATGCGCCGTCCTCCTCGCCAACAACCTCCGCGACATCGACCAGGATCGCAAGGTCGGAAAGCGCACACTCACCGTGCTCATCGGGCGGCGCGCGACGCAGATCATCTACACGCTCTTCGTGCTCATCCCCTTCGCGATCTCCACGCTCTTCGCGCTGCTCTACCCGATCGCCTGGCTCGTCCCGTTGGCGCTGATCGCCGGGATCCCCGCGATCGTCATCGTGTGGTCGTACCGGCGGCCGCGCGAACTCGTTGTCGCGCTGAGCCTCACCTCGATGACGGCGCTCGGCTATTCGGGCCTGCTGTACTGGGCGCTCGTCGGCTAGGAGGCGGAGGGCTCCGGCGTATCGGAGGAGCGGGAATCGTCGATCGCATCGATTTCGGCGTCCTCGGCCTCGGCGTCCTCTGCGGCCTGGCTCTGATAGCCGCGACGTGCGCGCCGCGTGTAGACCGAGGACGACACCTCGGACAGCGGGCGCCGCAGGAACAGGACGGAGATGCTCGCGCCGATGAGCGTGGCGAAGATGACGGTGAGCCACCAGAATTCGCGCAGCACGGGGAAGCAGAACCACATGATGGCGAGCGGGACGAGGAAGGCGAGCAGCCGCAGCACGGAGTAGACGAGCAGAGGCGGCAACTTCATGCCCCCAGTCTAGGTCCGTCCGCGCGCTCATCCCGCCGCGCCACCCGGCCCGCGCACAGGCCGCGCGGCGGGGTGCCGTCATCCGGAGACTCACAGCGACATCAACGAAAACACCCCTGGCGGGAAAGATCACGGCAAGGTAACGTCGTCCTCATCGCGGCGATCCGGGCGGTCCCGGGCCCCGGCTCATAACCGGAGGCGTTGCGGGTTCGACTCCCGCCGTCGCGTCCACTCCCAGGCTCCGCCCTCGGTATCCCGCCTACACTGGAAACGTGGCGCGAGTACTGATCGTCGGGGGCTTCCTGGCCCTCGTTTTCTGGGTCTTCAGCGTGGTGGACTGCATCGTGCAGCCCGCGACGCGGCACCGTGGTGTGCCCAAGGGAGCCTGGATCGCCATCGTCGTCCTCATCCCCGTCCTCGGCGGCCTCCTCTGGTTCGCGATCGGGCGTCGGCGTCGCGGAGAGAGCGAGACATCTGCGTTCTTCGCGTCCGATGGCGACCCAGCGTTCCTCCGCGGCGTCGACAAGAAGGAGCAGGACGCCCGCATCAGCGAACTCGAGGAAGAACTCGCACGCCTCGACGACGAATCGGACGGGCCGGCCGCCGGCCCCCGTTCATGACGGCGTCGCCCGCGACGGACGCAGCGGCAGCGCTTCTCTCCGGCCTTGTCGCGCGCGGGGTGCGCGACCTCGTCCTCTCGCCCGGATCCCGTTCCCAGGCGCTCGCCCTCGTGGCCGCGCGGCTGGCGCGCCAGGGGGTGCTGCGCGTGCATGTGCGCATCGATGAGCGCGTCGCCGGCTTCCTCGCCCTCGGCATCGCTCGCGAGAGCGGTGCCCCCGTCGCCCTCGTCTGCACCTCGGGGACGGCGGCCGCGAATCTCCTCCCGGCCACGATGGAGGCGTATCACTCTGGTGTGCCCCTCCTCCTCCTCACCGCCGACCGGCCGTCGGAACTGCGCGGCGTGGGGGCGAATCAGGCCACGCGCCAGCCGGGCATGTTCTCCGCCTGGACGGCTTTCGAGACGGACGCCCCCGTCCCCGCGGAGCCCGTCGACACCGCCTTCTGGACGACGCTCGCCGCACGGGCCGTGCGCGCCGCCCTCGGCGGTGAGGCGCATCCCGTCCCCGGCCCCGTGCACCTCAACCTTCCTGCAAGGGAGCCGCTCTCGGCGCCCTTGCCGGAGGACTTCTCCGCCGTCGCAGGACCACTCCCCGCGCTTTCCCCCACGGCCCCGACCCTCCTCGATCGGGGACCCCGCACAGTCGTCGTCGCCGGGGCGGATGCGGGACCCGCGGCGGAGGAGACCGCCTTCTCCGGCGGATGGCCGCTGCTCGCCGAGATCGTCAGCGGGGCGCGCTTCGGACGGTTCCTCGTCCACGGCTACCGGAATCTCCTCTCCTCCGACGCGCTCGGCGGGCGCATCGAACGCGTCGTCGTCTTCGGGCATCCCACGCTCAGTCGGGAAGTCGCCGCGCTGCTTTCGCGGAGCGATGTCGCCGTGATCGCGGTGCGATCCGGCGGCGAGGCGCTCGATCTCAACGGGCGCACGGTCGCCGCGGCGGCGATCATGGTCGCCCCGGGTGAGACCGACCGGATCTGGCTGGGCGCGTGGATGGAGGCTTCGGCGGCCGAGGCGATCGACCTCAGCGAGCAGGCGCCGGATCAGGAAGGCCTCTCGTCCACGGATCCCGCCGCGCGCCGGGACGCCGTGCGTGCCGAGCTGCAGGCCGTGCGTCGTCCCCTCGACCGCGCACTCCTCGTCGATGCGGTGTGGCGGGCGACATGGCCGCACGATCGGCTCGTCTTCGGCTCGTCACGGCTCGTCCGCGTCGCGGACACCGTGCTGGGAGGCAAGAAGATTCCCGTGCATGCGAATCGGGGGCTCGCCGGCATCGACGGCACGATCGCGACGGCGACGGGCGTCGCCCTTGCCAGCCAGGGGGAGGGGCGTCCCGGTGTCACCCGTCTCCTCCTCGGTGACCTCGCCTTCCTGCACGACGTCGGCGCACTCCTCCTTCCCCCGGGGGAAGAGGAGCCGCGGCTGCAGGTCATCGTGGGCAACGACGGCGGCGGGACGATCTTCGACGGACTCGAAGTGGCCCAGACCGCGTCGGCGGAGGACATCGACCGCGTCCTCTACACGCCGCACACGACACGGCTCGAACACCTCGCCCTCGCCTACGGCTGGGAGTATCAGCGCGCGACGACGCGCGCGGCGCTCGACCAGGCGCTCACCTCTCCTCTGGGAGGGCGTCAGCTCATCGAGGTGCCCCTGAAGCGCTGAGGGGCCGGCGCTGAGGCTGCCCGCTGACGTTCTCGCCGAGGCTGCGCGGTGGCGCTCAGCGCACGGCGTCGATGAGCGGGCGGAACTTGACGCGCGTCTCGCGCAGCTCCGACTCCGGATCGCTCGCCGCGACGATCCCCGCGCCCGCGTAGGCCGTGACGGTGAGGGGCTGTGCGCCGGATCGCGGCCCGCTCGCGAACTGCGCGCAGCGCAGCGCGACGGCCCACTCGCCGTTCCCCGCCGCATCGACCCAGCCGACGGGACCCGCGTAGCGCCCCCGGTCGAACGGCTCCAGCTCGCGGATGGCGGCGACGGCCGCCGCGGTCGGCGTCCCGCCCACGGCGGCCGTGGGGTGCAGGGTGCGCAGCAGGTCGAAGACGGAGGAGCCGTCGGACAGCGCCCCCTCCACATCCGTCGCGAGATGGAACAGATTGGGCAGCTCGAGGAGGAACGGCTCCGCGTCGGCGTGGAGCGTGCGGGTGTGCGGCTCGAGGGCGGTGAGGACGCTGCGGACGGCGTAGCCGTGCTCCTCGCGGTCCTTCGCGCTCGCGGTGAGCGCCTGCGCGGCGACGGCATCGTCCTGCGCATCGGCGCCGCGCCCCGCCGTGCCCGCGAGCACCCGCGCCGTGACGACGCCCTGCTGCACCGTCACGAGCGTTTCCGGGCTTGCGCCGATGAGCCCGTCGACGGCGAAGGCCCACGTGTCGGGGTAGGCAGCGGCGAGCGCCCGGAGCGGCTGGCGGAGGTCGGCCCCCGCGGGGACGGACCCGGTGAGGTCGCGCGAGAGGACGACCTTGCGCAGCGCCCCCTCACGGATGAGGGAGACGGCGCGGCGCACCGCATCGCGGTAGCCCTCGGGGCTCTGCGCGCCGGGTGCGAGGTCGGTGGACCACCGCGGACCCCGATCGGTGGGGGTCGGATCGTCGGCAAAGGCACCGTCCTCCCGGCGGATGCGCGTGATCCAGGAGCGGCCCGCACGATACCCGAGGATCGTCGACGGCACCCGGACGACGCTCGACGCGGAGGAGTCTTCATCGAAAGTGAGAGCGCCGAAGCCGACGAGGCCCGTTCCGGGCAGCCCCACGGGGTCGTCGATCTGGGCGGTGCGGGCGAGGTCGCGCCAGGCATCGGCGATGACCGCCGCGCGGGAAGGGCCGTGCCCGCGGGGACGCGCAGGATCGCGGGCGCCCCGTCCCCTGCGGCGACGATGCCCTCGCCCCGCCGCAGCCATGCGAGCGGCATGACCGGATGTGCGAACGCGAGGAGATCGTCGACCGACTCGGTTTCCCGAGTCTCGACGATCAGCCGGTTGCGCATCCGTCCAGCCTACGGCCCGATGCCGGGCGCGCGCTCGCCGGCCCGGGTGCTCTCACCGGCCGGGCGCTCTCGTCGGCGGAGTTCTCTTCTCCCAATGTGCGTTCCACTCCCGCCGAGCCACCCACATCCTGCCGAGCCACCCACTCTTTTGCGTGAATACCTGGGTGGCTCGAAAACACCTGGGTGGCTCGGCGGAGGCCAGGGCAGGAAGACGTGGCGGGGACCTGGTGGGAGGGCCGCGGAGGACGTGGCGGGACGACAGGGCGGGGACATGGCGGAGGACGCGGTGGGAGCGCACGGCGAGGACGCGCCCCGACCGCCTCCGGCGCCTGCCCGTAGACTGATGCGGTGACCCCGGATGAGCCCAATCGCGCCGATCTCGGCAAGGACCCCGCGCGCGTGAGCGGCATGTTCGACCAGGTTGCCCCGGGCTACGACCGGACGAATACCGTCATGACCTTCGGGAACGACGCGTTCTGGCGGGCGGCGACGACGCGCGCCGTCGCGCCGAAGAAGGGGGAGAGGATCCTCGACCTCGCGGCGGGGACCGCCTCCTCCTCCGCCTCGCTCGCCGCGAGCGGTGCCGACGTCGTCGCGGCGGATTTCTCGCCCGGCATGCTCGCCGAGGGGAAGCGTCGGCACGGCGGGCTGAAGAATCTGAGATTCGTAGAGGCCGACGCCATGAACCTCCCCTTCGAGGATGCGGAGTTCGATGCGGTGACGATGTCTTACGGCCTGCGCAAC
>JAATFJ010000348.1 GCA_015655255.1 Actinomycetales bacterium
ATCGACGGGGACGAGTTCGAGGTAGCTGGGCTCGTCATCGTCGATGAAGAGCAGCAGCAGCGCGCCGCCGTAGGAGGCTTCGAGGACGACGCGGACCTCCGCCCCCACGAGTCCCGCCCCCTCCCCCAGCAGGTCGATCGACGGGCACCTGCCGCAGCCGCAGGCACCGTGCACTCGAGCCGCGGCCACCCGCCGCTCCCAGAGAAGGCGCTGATCGACGACGATCTCCTCCTCGTCGACGGAGGTGCCGCAACGGATCATCGTCACGAGGACTTCCCGCTCGCGCGCTGACAACTCACGATTCATGAGTGCTCCACCCGTCGCGCACCCGGCCACAGAAGGAACGAGTGACCGCTCCTCCGCCCGGAATACCGGAGTAGCGCCGCAGCGACCAGCGCTCATGTACATCGACAGCCGTCCCGAACCCGGCCTCGCGATCCTCCCAGGAATCCCCCACGCCCCCATTCTGCCGCGGACGGGGCGGAATGGGGGCGACGGATCCCCCGGATCTCCGCGGGGCAAGGCCGGTTCAGGACCCGGCGAGCGCCTGGCGGTCGATCTCCTCCTGGTTCTCGACGTACGGGGTGCCGTGCGTGTGGAAGGTCGCGACGGTCTTCATGCCCCACGCCTGCCCCTTCGCACGCTCCGCCTGCGTCCACTCCACGACCGGCCAGTCAGGGTCGAGGATAAGGCGCGCCTGCGCGGTGGCGAACTCGATGCGGTTGCCGCCCGGCTCCCACACGTAGAGGAAGAAGGTCTGGTTGATGGCGTGCTTATAGGGCCCGTACTCGATGTAGACCCCGTTCTCCAGGCAGATGTCCGCGGCCTTGAGCACGTCCTCCCGGGAGTCCGGCGCGAAGGCGAGGTGGTGGAAGCGCCCGCGCTGGCGGGTCCAGTCGTCGGAGTAGACGACGTCATAGGACTTCTGGTGGAAGCGGAACCACCACGCCCCATAACCACCCGCGTCGAGCTTCACCCGCTCGCTCTCCCGCGCCTTCATGGTGTCGCGCCAGAACTCCCCCGCGGCGTTGACGTCGCTCGCGAGATAGTTGATGTGGTCGAGGCGGCGGGCGTTGATCCCGCGTCCCGGGTAGGCTGCGGCCTGGTTCTTGAGCGCGGGACGGTCCTCATCGTCGGGCACATAGTGCTCGGTGTCGTAGTAGAGCGCCATGGTGTGCCCGTCCGGGTCTTCGAACTCGAAGGACCGGCCAACGCCCACCTCCGGCTCGCGCCAGCCGTGGCCGAGCCCTGCCGCCTCGATCGCCGCGACCCGACGTTCCAGGGCGTCCTGGCTCGTCGTCCGGAAGAGCGTGCGTCCCACCCCGTTCGTATCCGAGGCAGTGAGCTTGATGGAGTAGCGCTGGTATTCGTCCCAGCAGCGCAGGTAGGCGGAGTCGCCCACGCGCGCGACCTCGCGCATCGCGAGCAGATCGCGGAAGAAGTGCAGACTCTCCTCGAATTTCGTGGTGAAGATCTCCACCGCCCCCATATGCGCGAGGTCGAAGTTTTCGGGAATGGCCATGTCGTCCTCCTCGGATAGCTGTCGTCGTTGAATGTCTGCGCGTCACGGCCGCGGGTAGACGGTGCCGTCGAAGATCCTCCGCGCCGTCCGCAGAGAGAGGGAGGAGGCGTGCCACGCGCCACCCTCATCCTGCACGACACGAACGTCGGCGGGGAAGGATCCGCTCGGATGCTCCACCGCCACAACCCCCTCAACGGACGTTGGGGAAGTGGTCGCGACATCTGCCGCGACCGTTCCCGGGATGCGCGCGCCGGCGGCGACGGATGCCGCCATGAGCACGCCGATGCTCGCATGGACGCGATGGGGAATGAAGGCGCGCGTCGCGATGTCCCCGCCCTCGCCCGGCGGAGAGACGAGGATCATCTTCGGCACGGTCTGCGCCGCGACGTTGCCGAGTCCGAAGAGCGGACCGGCGAGCAGGCGGATCTCTTCGAGCGTGCGGGCGAGCTCCGGATCCCCCTCCAATGCCGCGGGGCTCTCCCTCCCTGCCACGCCCAGCGCGGACGCCGCGAGGAGGACGACGGGCATTCCGTTGTCGATGAGGGTGACACGGTGCCCGGCGAGATCGTCGACGACGGATCCAGTCGGCAGGAGCGGCCGCGTCGGGGTGATCTCCAGGTGGATGGGCGCAGCCGTTCCCGGCACTCCCGCGATCGCGGCGTCGCCCGCGTACTCCACCCTCCCCCCGGGCGTCG
Source organism: Actinomycetales bacterium (assembly GCA_015655255.1). Next base: position 2,218 of record JAATFJ010000348.1, read on the forward strand.
CGAACTCGGACATGGCGATGTCCCCTGTGTTGACGAGCCGGATGCGCAGCCTCGTCTTCTCCCCGCGCGGGGCGACGAGGCCGCGCTCGATCGCGAACGGACCGACGGCGGCCAGCAGGTTCCCGCAGGTCTGGGTCGTCACGACCCGCGGCTCGTCCACGACGATCTGATAGAAGGTGTAGTCGATGTCGACGCCGGGGAGGTCCGAGACCGCGACGGCAGCGGCCTTGCTCGTGAGCGGATGTGCTCCGCCGAGTCCGTCGATCTCGCGTGGATCGGGGCTCCCCATCACCCGCAGGAGCACCTCCGCGCGCAGGACGGGATCGGCGGGCAGATCGTCGTCGAGGAATAAGGCGCCCTTCGAGGTGCCCCCGCGCAGGAGCATGCAACGGATACCAGTGCGCGCGATCGCGTCGAGCCCGCCTTCAGTGGTCACGGTCGTACTCCGCCTGCGCGACGTAGGTGACCCCGAGGTCGCTGAGCAGGGTGCGCAGCCCTTTGCGATCGAGAGAGAGCTCGCCGGATCGGTACGCCTCCCGGTCGGCTTCTTCCTTGGCGGTGCGCGCCTCGGCCGCGGCGAGCACGTCCTCCGCGCGCGTGCGCGGGACGATCATGACGCCGTCGTCGTCGGCGATGACCACATCCCCCGCGTGGACGAATGCGCCGCCGACGACGATGGGGACGTTCACGGAACCGGCCGTCGCCTTGACGGTGCCCTGCGCGTGGACGGCGGCGGACCACGCGGGGAAGCCCATCGCGCGGAGGTCGGCGATGTCGCGCACCCCCGTCGTCGTGACGAGTCCGCGCACGCCGCGCGCAAGGAGGGCCGTGGCGAAGAGGTCGCCGAATGCGCCGTCGAGCGAGGGCGAGGTCGTAGTGACGACGAGGACGTCACCCGCCCGGCACTGTTCGATCGCCGCGTGGATCATGAGGTTGTCGCCGGGCCAGGAGCTCACCGTGACGGCGGAGCCGGCGATACGGACCCCGTCCTGGATGGGCCGCAGGCTCGCACCGACGAGCCCCTCCCGCCCCATGGCCTCGTGCGCCGTCGCGACACCGTGCGCGGCGAGCGCATCGATCACGGCGGGATCGGCGCGCTCGATGTCCGTGACGATGATGCCGCTCATGCGAGCACGTCCGTCACCTGCGGGTAATAGCGCACGTAGGCCTCGCCCATCGTTTCGTGCGGGAGACCGAGGTTGGGGCCCGCGTTGCGTTTGACCTGGACGCCGCGGCGGACCGCGAGATCGGTGTAGTACGACCACATGTGCTTCTGCGCGGGCAGGCACTCCATGGCCGCCCGCTTGCGCGGGAAGGCCTCGGTGATGTCGAGGAGGACGTTGGGCTTGAAGTCGCTCTGCTCGCTCTGGTGAGGCTCGAAGAAGAACACGGGCGGAGCTCCGATAATCTCGTCCTTCGTCGGGTACGTGCGGTCGAAGTTCGCGACGCCGATGGCCTGGGCGAGCACGCGCGCCTGCAGCGCCATCCGGGCGGCGGCCGGATGATCGCCGTTGTAGGGGTCGTGCAGGGGGTGTGTGAGCAGGACGTCCGGCTGGACGGCGCGGAATACGTCGACGAGCTTCGCGACCGCCTCGGGGGATTCGACGAGCGGGTAGTCGCCGAGGTCGAGGAAGACGATCTCGGCGCCGAGGGCTGCTGCTGCGGCCTCCGCCTCCGCCCGTCGGATCTCTTTGATCTCATCGAGACTCTTTCCCGCGAGCCATTGGCTGGCCGACTCACCGCGTTCCCCGTAGGAGAGGCAGGCGATCGTCACCCGATCACCGCGCAGAGCGGCCGCCGCGATCGCCCCGCCCGCCCGCCAGACGAAGTCTCCCGCATGTGCGGAGACGACGAGCATCGATGCGTGATCCGACATGAAGACCTCCATTGGCGTCGATCAGACTCTACCGAAATCGCCGCCTTTTTTGTCAACAATCTTAGATCGAGTGCCCGACACGTGCCCCGCTTTGTGTCGGGGAGTGGTTCCTGGTGCACAATCGAGGGAGCAACTGAGGGGAGGCCGCACCATGGCCGAGAACTCCGACGTGCGCGGCCAGCTGCGCGAGGCGATTCTCCGCGGAGCCTACGCGCCCCGGCAACGGCTCATCGAAGCCGACCTCGCCGAGGAGTACGCGGCGAGTCGCTTCGTCCTCCGCAACGCCCTCATCGCCCTCGCGGCGGAGGGCCTTATCGAGCTGCGCCCCAACCGCGGCGCCCGCATCCGCGAGATCTCCGTCGCCGAGGCCATCGAGATCACCGAGGTGCGCCGTGCGGTGGAAAGCCTCGTCGCCTCCATCGCCGCCGAACGCGTCTCCGATGCGCAGATCTCCACGCTGCGGACCCTCGGCGACGAGATGGCCGCGGCCGTGGAAAGCGGTCGCATGCTCGACTATTCCGACCTCAATGCCCGACTGCACAGCATGATCCGGGAGATCGCCCACCACGACACCGCTGCACGCGTCATCACCCAGCTCAACGGGCAGATGGTGCGGCATCAGTTCCGGCTCTCCCTCTTCCCCGGTCGCCCGGAGGTGTCGCTCGGTGAGCACCTCGCGATCGTCGACGCCGTGTGCAACCGGAATCCGGACGCCGCCCATGCCGCTATGACGCGGCATGTCACGAGCGTCATCGCCACCCTGCGGGCGATCGAAACATCGCGGGCAGAGCCATCGACACACCCCTGATTTCCCATGAGGCGGGCGCTTTCGCCCGAACCCTCGACCTGCTGCACTGCTTCACCGAGGAAGAACCGCAGCTCACAGCAAAGATGCTCGCCTACCGCACCGGCATCGCGCTCTCC